>JAISXE010000362.1 GCA_031270615.1 Spirochaetia bacterium | reverse complement strand
AAAGCCCGGTTTGCGGCGTTTTACGCCGCAAATGCGCCAAAATTCCGAATCGGAGTGAAATTATAAATGGGTTTTTGGAAAGGCTCTTGTGATTTTCGTTTTGAAATCGGAATTGCTGGTCAATACCCTTTCCAAAAAAAACCCAATTTTTATCCATGAAAAATCCCCCATTTCAAAAAGATGATTTTTTTCCGTGTCTGTCCGCGTGGCCAGTGGTTAATCCCCCGGCGGATCGGGGTGTTAGGCGCTACCTGTTTGTCTTCCTGTTGATGACGAGGAGGAAGGCTATGGCGAAAAAAAGCATGGGCAGGTTGGCGAGGACGAGCTCAAAAACCGGGATGCCCGATATGACCAGAAGGTCCGCCGAGACGATGCCGAAGGATTTGAGGGTACGGAAGATGGTTTCGCCGTAACCGGCTATGACCCCGATGATGCCGAACATCCATGCCGTGTCGCGGGTTTTCGACCAGAGGACGATTGCCAGGAATACCGCCGCCGACCCGATGGTGAGTTGTATGACAAGCATTATGTGCTCGCTGTTCATGTGCCGCTCCCTAATATCCTTTCCGAGAGGCGCTCCACCAGGCGGCGCTCCCCCGGAGAATACAGCCGGGGAAGGATGCTTGGCCGCCGGGCTTGGGGGGAAAGGACGATGCCTTCTTCAAGGAAACGGCTGTAGGCGCGCGCGTAAGCCTCTTCCGCTTCCAGAGGGGGAAAACAGTAACAGCCGAAACGCTTCCAGCCCGGAAGCCGCCACTCTTTCCACATATCGGGAAATTCCAACCCGTTCTTGAGTTCTTCCGCAAGGCGCGCCAGCCCCGCGAGCAGAAGGGGCGAGACCGCGTCCCCCGGGGGAGGGGCCTGTTCCCGCAGGAGAAGGGGCTGGGGGGCAAAGTTGCCGGGAAAGGGCAGCACGGGGAACAGAATGGAAAAGCGGCTGTAGTCGATGTTTGTGAAAGGCCGGTAGTAAACGGGCGTCCACTTGCCTGCGGCGAAAAACGGTTCAAGGATGTCCGCGCCGGTGATGGTTCTGCCGAGGATGGTCCCCGCCGCTCCCAGGGCGCTGTCAAAGGAGGCGTACAGCCGCACCGTGCAGCCGGGGGGCGCGAGGCCGAGGAGGGCTTTTTCAAAACGTTTTTCAAAAGCCGTGGGGAATTCGGCAGCAAGGCCTTTCTGGAATTCGTTTTTCAGGATTTTGTACAGGCCGCGCGGTTTGTGCCCGAGGAGGGCGCGGCCTCCGGCAAGGCACAGGTCCAGATAGCGTCTGCCGCCCCGGTCGTAGAGGTGGTAGTCGCGGGCGCGGCGTATGGGGGGAAGCCCTGCGTAGTTCATGCTATAAGCCGTCCGCCGCCACGCGTTCCAGGCGGCGCTCGTATTTGGGAAAAAATTCGCGGGTTTGGCCGGAATCGAAGCGCACGGTGACGAGGTGGCTGCCTTCTTTTATGGCGCTTTTCCATACTATGCCCTGGCCGTAGTCTTCGTGGTAGACGGTTGTTCCGGGCCGGAAGGCGAAAACGCCGGGGGGCGGGTATGTTCCCGCCGCGCGGCGGGCGCTGCCGCGGATTTCCTCCGGCAGCTCTTCCAGGAAGCGGGAAGGGGGGAAATTTTTCAACTGGCCGTGGATGCGGCGGTTCGTGCAGAAGGTAAAATACAGTTCCCGGCGCGCCCGCGTTATGGCGACATAGAAGAGGCGGCGTTCTTCTTCGATATCCTCTTCTTCCTGCCGGGAAGAATCCCTGTAGGGGGCGTCTTTTGGGAAAAGACCGTCTTCCAGGCCGGTGATGATGACCCTGTCGAATTCGAGGCCCTTGGTGTTGTGCATGGTGATAAGGGTCACGGCATTTGTCGTCCCCGCAGCGTTTTTTGATTCCTCGACGCGGGCCGCGTCCAGTTCTATGCTTTCGAGGAATTCGGCCAGCCCCGCGCCGCCTGGGGGGTAGATGCTCGCGGCGTTGACAAGCTCCTCCAGGTTTTGCAGTTTCTGGCTTCCGGCCACCAGGTCCTGGTTTTTGTGGTACGCCTCCAGGCCGGACTCCTGAATGACGCGGGTTACGAAATCCGAGAGCTTGCGCTTCCCCAGGTCTTCCAGGAAGCGGGCGTGCATATCCGCGAAGTCTTTCAGCGCCGCGCCGGCTTTTCCCTTTACCGTTTTCAGGGCGCTGTCCATGGCCTCGGGGATGCGGGCCCCGGGGTCCCGGCAGGCGAGGATTTTTTCCACGCCGGAGGCCCCGATGCCGCGGGCGGGTTTGTTGATGATTCTGCGGAAGGACACCTCGTCTTTCGGGTTTGACAGGAATTTGAGGAAGGCCAGGGCGTCTTTTATTTCCTCCCGTTCGTAGAAGCGCAGGGTCCCGATAATGAGGTAGGGCAGGCCCGCGCGCGCGAAACTTGTCTCAAAGGCGCGGCTCTGCGCGTTGGTCCGGTAGAGGATGGCTGTCTGCATATCGGGTTTTTTCCGCAGCAGGGAAAGGCAGAAAGCGGCTTCCGCCGTTTCATCCGGGCAGGGCACAATCTCGGGGGCTGCCCCCCCGCCGTTGGCCGTCCAGAGTTTTTTGCCCAGCCTGCCGGAGTTGTTTTCCACGACGGCGCAGGCCGCTTCAAGGATGTTCGGGGTTGAACGGTAATTCTGCTCAAGGCGGATGATCTCGGTTCCAGGAAAGATATCGGGAAAGCTCCGTATGTTTTTGATTTCCGCGCCCCGGAAGCGGTAGATGGACTGGTCGTCGTCGCCCACCACGCAGACATAGGCGTCCGGGGCCGCGAACTCCCGCAGAAACTCGTGCTGGGCGACGTTGGAGTCCTGGTACTCGTCCACCATGATGACGCGGAAGCGGTCGTGAATCCTTTTGCGCACTTCGGGGTTGTCCCGCAGGAGCCGGGTGCAGCGCAGAATCAGGTCGCCGAAGTCGGCGTTTCCTATGGAGCGGAGTTTTTCCTCGTAGGCCGCGTAGATTTCCGGGAAAGCGTGGTCGCCTGAAATGCCGGAAAGCGGATCCTCCGGGCCGAGGGCAAAGTCCTTGGCCCTTCCTATGAGGAAGGTGTAGCGCGACAAATCGCGGCGCTCGCGGTCCGGGTACAGGGTTTTCAGGAGCGCCGTCATGTCATCCTCGTCGTATATGGTGAACCGTGGGTCAAGCCCGGCAAGGGGGGCGTTTCTGCGCAGGAACCATGCCCCGAAGGAATGGAAGGTGCGTATCAGTACCCCCTGGGCCAGGGGCGAAAGGCCGATAGCCCGCTCGCGCATTTCGCCCGCAGCCTTGTTGGTAAAGGTGACGGCCAGGATGCTGCGCGGGTCCAGGCCCAGGCTTTCAAGCAGGTGGGCGATTTTTACCGTGATGACCCGCGTCTTCCCCGAACCCGCGCCCGCAAGGATAAGCAAGGGCCTGCCGTACTGGAGGACGGCTTGTTTCTGCACGGGGTTTAAGTCCCGCAGGTAGGGGGCTTGGGCATTCGTCATAGGCATAGTGTAGCACAAAGAAAGGAAAATTTGTAACTATCCAGCCGAAAAAGAAAACCGCGGACCGCGCAAGGCCATGCGGACAGAAAAAGTTTTGCGAATAGAGCCTGGTCCAAAACCATTTATAATTTCACTTCGATTCGGAATTTTGGCGCATTTGCGGCGTAAAACGCCGCAAACCGGGCTTTCCGCTGCAATCTTTTGGCTGCGCCAAAAGGATTTCCGCTTCAATCCAGGCTGCATGGGCGAGCAG
>JAISXE010000356.1 GCA_031270615.1 Spirochaetia bacterium | reverse complement strand
GGTATGGTATCGCCGAAGGTGCATGATGACAGTCAAACGCCGTATGTTTGTTTCCAATATGCTTATGCCCGTAATTACCGCATAGCTTACGCCGCCAGGGACGAGTTTGCCGGCGTGTGCGCCGATTTCAACGAGATGGCCGGGCGGTTTCTGGATATGGTAAACGCCCGGCAAAAGGACGACGAAAACAGGCGGGAGCTTATTGCGGGCATTTCCCACGATCTGCGCACCCCACTTACCTCCATCAAGGCGTATATCGAAGGGCTGGAAGCAGGGGTGGCCGCGACGCCGGAGAGCCGGGCGCGTTATATCAATACCATCAAGAGCAAGGCCGGGGATTTGGAACACATCATCGCGCAACTGTTTCTGTTTTCAAAACTGGATATCGGCAGTTTCCCGTTCCGCATGGAAACCTTCGACATTGGCCTGGCGCTCTCGGAGTTTGTGAAAACCGCCGGGGAGGAATACAGACAAAAAGGGCTTTGCCTTGATCTTGCGGAAAATACCCGGGGCATCAGGGTAACCGCGGACCGCGTCCAACTGGGAAACGTGTTTGCCAACATTCTGGAAAACAGCGTGAAGTACGGCAATAAATTCCCGTCAGCGCCGTCAGTGGGGTCAGTGGTTTCCCCGTTGGTGGGGACAGCGGCTCCCCTTTACTTTTTGCTTCGGTTAATGCTACGCTATGCCCATGTTCGCTGGCACGCTGCTGGAAATTCCTTATCTCAAGTTCAGGCGCAACAGGCTGGGTGTCGCGAGCCTTGCCATTCTTGCGGTTTTCTATGCGGGGCTTCTGTTCGAGGGCTTCCTGGCGCCCTACAGTCCGGGCCTCAAGTTCAAAACGAAGTCCTTCCAGCCGCCGCACAGGATCCATTTTTTCCACGAGGGGAAGTTCGTGGGCCCTTTTGTGTATGAGTACGTTCAGACCAATCCCATTTTCAAGGAATACCGCACGGACAGGGCTGCCATAAACCGCATCAGGTTTTTCGCGGAGGGGGCGCCTTACAGGCTTTTTTTCCTTATTCCCGCGACGGTACACCTGTTCGGCACGGACACGGGAGCGCCGGTTTTTCTTTTCGGCGCGGACAGCCTGGGGCGGGATATTTTTTCGCGTATCGTGTACGGGGCCAAGATTTCCCTGAGCATTGGTTTTGTCAGCATTTTTTTGGCGCTCGCGGGGGGCATCCTTATCGGCGGGCTTGCGGGCTACGCGGGCGGCGTTCCAGACTGGATCGCGATGCGGGCGGTGGAGATCGCTATTCTTTTGCCAACGTTTTACCTTTTCCTGTTCCTGCGCTCGATTATGCCCACGGATATTTCGCCCGCGCGGAAGTTTTTCTACATTACCGCCATCCTCGCGGTTCCGAGCATGGTGGGGAGCGCGCGGAGCATCCGCAACTGGGTGCTGTCGCTGAAAAACAGCGACTACGTTTGCTCGGCCGTTTTAAGCGGGGCGCCCCGGCTGGCTATCCTGCTGCGGCACATCATCCCGCAGATACGCAACATCCTCATCCTGAATATTACCTTGAGCGTCCCCGGCGCGATTCTGGGCGAGGCGGGGCTTTCCTTTCTGAATCTGGGTATCACGGAGCCTTCGGTAAGCTGGGGCATGCTGATGAACTCGGCAATGGACATCAACGTGCTTATCGGCTATCCGTGGATGCTTATTCCCGCGGCGGTTATCATTGTCACGGTGTTTTCGTTTTTTGCTTTCGGCTACGCGCTGAAGGACGCCCTGGATCCAAAGGCGTGATATGGCGGCGATTCTTGATGTGCAGAATCTTTCGACGCGCTTTAACCTGGTAAGCCACACGGTGCGGGCCGTGGAGGATGTTTCTTTTGCGTTAGGCGAAAGGGAAATCCTGGCCATCGCGGGGGAGTCCGGCTCCGGGAAAAGCGCGGCGATTCTTTCGCTGCTGCGGCTGATTCAGCCGCCGGGGGAGATAGACAAAAGCTCGCGCGTTCTTTTTGAGGGCAAAAACCTTCTGGCCATGGACGAGGCGGGGCTGAACAGGATCCGCGGCAAAAGCATATCGATGATCTTCCAGGAGCCTTCGGCTTCCTTTAACCCGCTTTTCACCGTCGGCGCCCAAATCGCCGAGGTCCTGGGCGTCCATCTGGGGCTTTCCAAAACGCAAAGCCTTGCCCGCGCGGCGGAGGTTCTGGCCCAGGTGCGCATACCAAATGCCGACAGGCGCGCGCGGGACTTTCCCTTCCAGCTTTCCGGCGGGATGCTCCAAAGGGCCATGATCGCCCTGGCCCTGGCCTGCGGCCCCCGGATACTCCTGGCCGACGAGCCGACGACAGCCCTGGACCCCACGACCTCCACGCGCATCCTGGATATTCTGAAAGAAAGGACCATCGCCGCCGGGATGTCCATGATTTTCGTCACCCACGACCTGGAACTGCTTTCCGGCTTTGCCGACCGCATCATGGTGCTGTACGCGGGAAGGGTCTTTGAATCCGGCCCCGCCTCCGTCCTGCTGGAAGCCCCCCTGCATCCCTACACCAGGGACCTCCTGGCGGCCATTCCCCGGCCTGGGGTTTTCAAGGATTCCGGCAGGCTGTATTCGATACAGGGCCGCGTTCCCGAGGCGGGCAGGCGGCCCGCAGGATGCGCCTACCACCCCCGCTGTTCCCGCGCCGAGGCGAGGTGCCGCAGCGGGGAACCGGCGCTTGTGCAAAAGGATTCGTCCTTTGTGAGGTGCCATTTGTATGTCTAGCGCCCCCTTTGTCCAGGCAAGCGGCCTGGTAAAGCATTTCCCCCTCAAGGCCGGGCTTTTTTCAAAATCCGCCGAAAAAGTCCACGCGGTAAACGGCGTGTCGCTTGCCATCGAAAAGGGGCAGACCCACGGCCTTGTGGGGGAATCCGGTTCGGGCAAAACGACCACGGCCCGCCTTCTGCTGCGGATTATCGAGGCCGACTCTGGGCACTTCCGCTTCGGGGACATTCCCGATGTTTTCAGGCTTGCGCCCGATGAGCTGAAAAAACTGCGCAGGCACATGCAGTACATCTTTCAGGACCCCTACGCCTCCCTGAACCCGAAAATGCAGATCCGCGATATTGTCACGGAACCTTTGCGTTACGCGCAAGAGGCGAAAAGGCCTGGCCCCCGGGAGTTAAACGCCGCCGCCTCGGAGCTTTTGGAGCGGGTGGGCCTTTCCGGGGGCGACATCCGCAAATACCCCCACGAGTTTTCCGGCGGCCAGCGGCAAAGAATCAGCATTGCCCGCGCGCTGTCGGCAAAGCCCTCGTTCATTGTCTGCGACGAGCCGGTGTCGTCCCTGGACGTGTCGATCCAGTCCCAGATACTGAACCTGCTTTTGGACATACAGGAACAAACCGGCATTTCCTATCTTTTCATCGCCCACAACCTCGCCGTGGTTTTTTACCTAAGCGACTATGTGTCGGTCATGTACGCGGGGCGCATCGTGGAAGCAGGGCCTTCAAAAGTTTTAAGCTCGCGGGCCGCCCACCCCTACACGAGGCTCCTTCTGGATACCATGCCGGGCCGCGCTGGGCGCGGGGGCGAGGCGACTTCCGATACGGGCGAGCCGCCAAGCCTGATCCACCTGAGCGCGGGCTGCGCCTTTTATTCGCGCTGCCCCCTGCGCCGGGAGGAGTGTTCTCGCGGGGTTCCGCCGCTTGCGGAAATCGGGGACGGGCACCGCGCGGCGTGCTTTCGGCAAAAAGGATGAATAAGAGCCTATCCTTAAATAACGCATAGTACACAAAGGCAAAGATTTACCACGGACAACACGGACGGCGCACGCCGAAATAAACGCACGCCCGTCAGGGCGTGTCTTTGCCCACCCGGCAACAGGGCGAGAGGCCCAAAAACGGTTCTGTCGTATATAAAGGCGACAGGCCGACAAAGACGGACA
>JAISXE010000339.1 GCA_031270615.1 Spirochaetia bacterium | reverse complement strand
CAGGGCATCGGCGTTTACCCTCACACTATAGAATTAGATTGCGCGAAGCGCAAAAGCCCGTGGGGCACAAGGGATTGAAGCGGAAATCCCGCAAGCCTGCCGCAGGCAGGCTGAGGAATTGCAGCGGAAAGCCCGGTTTTTTTGCGGCTCATCCGCAAAAAAATGTGCCAAGATGCTCAATATGACTGAAAAAAGTAAACACCGATACCCTGGTCAATCCTTGTTCCCGCTTCCCATGTCCTCTTTTATAGGGTATGCTTTGCCCCATGCGAAAAAAGTTGCGGCTGTGGCTTCCCCGGGGCGTTTTGCTTGCCTGCTGCTGCCTGTTTTTTTCTCCTGGCGCGGAGGCGCAGGAGGCAGGGGCGGACGGCGCGGGATACGTCATCGAAGAGGTCTTTTTCCAGCTTGAGGGCAGAACCCAGGAGGGGATTCTGAAGAAAAAGCTGGCCATAGAAAAGGGGAGAAAATTTGCCACGCGGGAAGAACTGGAAGACTACCTTCTTGATAGGGAAATAGTCCTGCTCTCCCAGCGGGTGCTTGAGGCGGGCAGCATCACCTACACCGTGCGGGAGGCGCCCGGCGGCGTGTTTGCTGTGGATGTTTTTGTCGTGGCCGAGGATACCTGGAACATGCTGGGCCTTCCGCATTTCAAATACGATTCAAACAAAGGGGTTTTTCTGGGTGTCCGGTTTCGGGACAACAACTTTTTCGGCTCCATGGAACCGCTGAAGCTGGACATAGACTATGTTATCGGCGACGGGGATAACTCCAACGGTTTTGACCAGGAAATACAGTTTGTCCTTCCTTTCCGTCTTTTTCAGCACGACTGGCGGCTGCGCGGCTTGGACAAAGCCGAGTACACGACCGAAGGCGGCGGCTGGAAAGTCAATTCGGAAATGGGGCTTGCCGTTGATCTCCCCGATGGCGAACAGGTATGGACGCTTGAATATGTGCAGGGGTATTACTATAAGGACAATGATTATTATGGCGACCACTACTACCTTTCCAGCAAGGCCCTTTTTGGTTCGGATTTTTCCCTGCCGCTCGGTATGGGCAGGCTGGGCAACCTGAAATACCGGCCCGATGTTTTCACGAGGGTAAAGTACCGGTCGGACCGGGACCTCTCCGAAGACCGCCGGGGCGTGGAACCGGGATTCGCGCACAAACTTTTCGCTGCCCGCGTTGACTGGAAGGACAATTTTCGGGAAGGCGCCGACTTGTCCACGAAAAACGTGATCGCCTGGAACCTCCGGGAGGCCAGGTGGCGCAACAGCGTGGAACTGGCCCTGGTCGGGCACAAGGCCCTGTCCTTCATGGGCGTTTCGGGGAGGCTTTCCGGCTTCTACCAGTTTTTCAAGGACAAGGGGCCGGAGGACGATGACGAAGTGGGTAAGCCCATGCGCGGCATTCTCGACGACCGCATGGCGGGGAACGCCGCCGTTTTCCTGAACCTGGATTTCCCCGTAAAAATGTGGGTGTGGTTCCTCGATCCCTATCTTGAAGTCCAGGCAGGTCCTTTTTTCGATTTCGCCTTGATCAAGCGGCACGGGCGGGATTTCCATCTGGGTGGCGCGTACTACTCATCCGGCATTGAAGCCGTGGCCTTTCCCAAATTCTTGAGCCGTAGCATTTACTTCCGGGCATCCCTGGGCATTGACCTGGAGGCGTTTTTTGACGACCATAAACTGAGCGGGGTCGTCCCCGAAAAAAAAGCGGACCACCCTCCCCTGCACGGCGGCGAACCCTGGAAGCGGCTTGAGGCCTTTATCGGTTTCGGCCACCACTATTAGGGGCGCTGTTGGGAGGCGCGGGTATGAAATAGCCGATGTACAGGGCGCGATTGCTTTTTCGGTACATTTTGTGAGGGGGAAGTTCCCAATGTCAACAAGTTAAGAAAAAGATCTGCGCCTTTTTGGCGCTCCCGCGCCAAAAATCGGGCTTTCCGCTGCAATTCCTCAGCCCCTGCGGGGCTTGCGGGATTTCCGCTGCAATCCCTGGCGCCCCACGGGCTGACCTATGCCTTAACTTGTTGACAGTGGGGGACTCCCGCCCCCGCCTCGCAGCGTTTCAATTTGGGGCTTCTCTCCATCGATCTTACCGAGAAAGCGCAGAACGGCACCGGGGAGGAGATATAGCCCCGCCGTGTTCGGATGATCCGCTATCCGCGCATTTCCCCCCCTCACTCCACAAAATCATTCACCCAGGGCCCGTCCGTGTTTTTTTCCGAGCCTTCCTTCATCCCCCGCAGAATACCTAAGCCCAGCGGCAGGGCCAAAAGAAACGTGCAGAAATCCGCTATCGGCATCGCGATCTGGATACCCAAAACCCCCAGCCAGCGCTCAAGCAGAAACACAAGGGGAACAAGAAACAGGCCCTGCCGGGACAGGGCCAGAATGCTTGCCGGCACGGCTTTGCCGATTACCTGCATCATCATGTTGTTCAGAATGACCCAGCCCAGAAACGGAAAAGGAAAACAGTACACCCGCAGCGCCAGAACCCCGACGCGGATAACCTCCGGGTCGTCCCTCCTGAACAGCGCGATAATTTCAGGGGCAAAAACAAAACCCAGCGCCGCGAAAACCACAAGCGCGGAAGAACATATCTTCATGCAAAACCAGAACGCCTTTTTTACCCTGTCGTAGCGTTTCGCGCCGTAATTAAACCCGCACACCGGCTGGAAGCCCTGCCCGAAGCCCAGAAGCGCCGCCGTGGCAAACAGAACCACGCGGTTCACAATGGAAACAGCCGCTATCACGGCGTCGCCGAAACCGCCTGCGGCGCGGTTGAGAAAAACCACGGCGATGCTGGCAATCCCCTGCCGCAGCAGCGAGGGGAAACCCCCGCGCAGCATTTCCCGGTAAACCGTCCAGCGCGGGGAAAAATTTTTCAGGGAAATCCCGATACTCTCCTTTTGCCGGCAACTGACGAAAAACAAAATACCGCAGCTCACCATCTGGCTGATCATCGTCGCCAGGGACGCCCCCCGTACCCCCATATCCAGGCCAAAAATAAAAAGCGGATCAAGCCCCACATTCAGGACGGCGCCCGATACCATTCCAAGCATGGCGTAAAACGAGCTGCCCTGGAAACGCAGAAGATTGTTCTGCGTCAGGGAAGAGGTCATGAACGGGGCGCCCAAAAGAATAAACTGTAGATACTGCCGCGCGTAGGGCATGATGGTCGGCGTCGCCCCCAGCAACGCGCACAGGGGCGTCAAAAACACAAGACCCACAGCCGCGATAAGCGCCCCCGCAATAAAAGAAGAAAAAAACCCCGTTGCCGCCATGCGCGAGGCGTTTTCGTTGTCCTGCGCGCCCAGGGCCCTCGCGATAAAACTGCCCGCGCCCTGCCCAAAGAAAAAACCCACGGCCTGGACAAGGGCCATCAGCGAGAACGAAATCCCCAACGAGGCCGTCGCGCTGGTTCCCAGGGAACCCACAAAATATGTGTCCGCCATATTGTACATGGCGGAAATCATCATAATGGCGAGGCTTGGCCCCGCAAGGCGAAGGACAAGCCCCTCCACCGGTTTTGTTGTCATGGCTTCGTAGCGCGACATTGTTTGCATAGGTGTTTTTCAGTATATCCTATCCGGGGAAAAGACACACGCCCCCAAAGGCCCTGCCGGGCGCGGAAGAATAAAAGCAGCCACGGACGACACGGACAAAAAAAGTCGACCGTGGCCAGCGGTTTTTCTTGTTCTGCCGCGTCAAGCGCATCCTGGTTTGACTAGGATGCATGGGCGGCCAACCCTGGCGAAGCAAAAGCCAGAAGGCCGCCCGGCAATAAAGTTGTTTAGAAACCTCGGTTTCTAAACAACTCCCCCCTGAAAATCTTCTGGCTTGGCTGGAAACGCGCCGGGCGGTATTTTCAGCCTGTACCAAAGACCAGGTTGGGCAGGAACAGCACAATCGCCGGGACGTAAGTAAAAATGAACAGCACGATGGTAAGGACGATGATGTAGGGCCAGATGGCTTTGACGATCTGCTCAAAAGGAACCTTGGAAACCCCCGACAGGACGTAGAGGACCATGCCGACCGGAGGCGTCATAAGGCCTATCATGAGGTTCAGGATCATGATGATGCCGAAGTGGACGGGGTCAATGCCGAAGCTGATCGTGATGGGAACAAGCACGGGCGTAAGGATCATGATGGCGGAGGTGGTTTCCATGAATGTCCCAACGATGAGGAGGATGATGTTCACGACGAAGAGGGCGACGTACTTGTTGGGGATGGTGGCAAGGAACATTTCGGCCATTTTCTGCGGGATTTGCTCCGCGGCGAGTATGTAGGCGAATACGGAGGCGCAGCTTACGATGAGCATGACGCTGACCGTGCCGTTCATGGTTTCGCGCAGGACGTTGAGGAGGTCCTGACGGTGGAAGTCCCCGTAGGCGACGCTGAGGATAAGGGAATAGACCACGGCTATGATGGCCGCCTCCGTGGGGGTAAAAATACCGATAAAAATACCGCCGATGATGACCACGGGAGTCATCAGGGCAAAAAAGGACTTGCGCGTGGAAACGGCGAGTTCCCTCAAAGTGGCGCGCTTCTTTTTCGGATAGCCCCGGTGTTTGCTCTGGAAGTAGACGAATATGGCCATGGAGAGGCCCATGATGAGCCCGGGAATGACGCCGCCTATGAAAAGCCGCCCTATGGATACGCCGCCGACGACGCCGAAGATAACGGCGGGAACCGAGGGCGGGATGATGGGGCCGATAATGGAGCTTGCGCCGGTTATGGCAAGGCTGAAGTCGTCGTCGTAGCCCGCGTCCTTCATGGCCTTGAGTTCTATCGCGCCCAGGCCGCCGGTGTCCGCGATGGCCGTTCCCGACATTCCCGAAAAAATGATGCTGGCAAGGATGTTCGCGTGCCCCAGGCCGCCGGTGATGTGGCCGCAGAGCTTGTCGGCGAAGTCAAAGATGCGGGTGGTGATTCCGCCCGTATTCATGATGGCGCCGGCAAGGATAAAAAACGGCACGGCCATGAGGGGGAAGGAGTCCCCTACGCCCATCGCCATTCTGGTTATGGCCATAAAAGGCGCCTGGCCGTGGGCAAGCATATAGAGGACGGAACTTACCAGAAGCGAAAAGGATACGGGAACCTTGATAAGAAGGAGAACGAAAAAAGAACCGAGGAGGAGTATCATAGATTTGCTCCTTTTGTTTTTACCGCGCGCACGATTTCGCCAAGAAGGCGCAGGCATACGATAAAACAGCCCAGAGGCACGGCGGC
>JAISXE010000326.1 GCA_031270615.1 Spirochaetia bacterium | reverse complement strand
TGCCAGCTTCAATCGGGAGAATCTCCAAATTGTTTCAATTTGGAGATTCTCACTATCAGTAACCCTTAAAAAAGCAGACGGTATGAGTTTTATAGCATCTGGTGAGTAAACGGCGCGGGCTGGTCGCGATTTCCTTTAAGGCCGTACAAGCAGGCCGTGGGCGTAGCCCCGCGTTGGTGAAACAGAACGGTCTGCCGCCCATGCAACCTGTCAGGCCCTGCGTGTTTACAATTCCGCTTGCCATAAGTTGAAACGTGGAATTGCCGGGTATCTTCTTGCCCCGTACTGGTGCAAGTTCAGTTGGCTATCGTGCGGGTCGCGTTTCGCTCGAAGATCATGCTGCTTTCAAAACCGTTTATGCCGCGCACCCAGCCGAGGAATTTTTCGGCCTCGCCCCTGTTGGTGTAGGGGCCTATGCGCAGGCGGTACAGCCTGGGACCCTCCGCGTAGAAAACCTGGCCCGCAAGGCCTTTTTCCTTAAGGACTTCGTTCAGTTCCTCCGCGCGGTCGCGGCTGGAAAAAGCGCCCACCTGTATCGAAAATTCCGTGACGCGGACGCTGCGCGTCCGGGCCGGGGCCGGGGCCGACACCGCCGGGGGAGCCTTTACCTGCGGCCTGGGAACCGGGGAAACCTGCTCTTTTTTCGGGGCGGGGGGCCTGGGGGCCACGGGCGCGGAAGGATAGGGGGCCGCTGGCGGCGGGTCGGTTTTATCGCCCTGTTCGGGTTTCTCGCCGTACACAATGATAAGGTCCTCTTTTGGCGTTTCGGGCTGCGGCGCCAGTGCCGGGATCTCGTTGCGGCGCACCCATTCGATGGGGTCGTCTGCCAGCACCGCCGCGTTTTCAGCGTCCGGAGGAGAACCCGCCACATCCTCGCGGGGATAAAAAAACCAGAGTCCGACACTCAGAATCGTTGCCAGAAAAAGGGCAACCGAAAGAATGATCAAAAGCGTTTTATTCTGTTCCATACTTACCTGCCTACCTGCCTCTCTCCCTCAAGTGAATCGTGATACCGCCTCTAAAACCGCCTCGCGCAGTTCCCTGCGGGTTCCCGAGTTCTTCACTGTTACAGTATCGGCAGGCAAATAAGAAGGTTGAGGGATCAGTGAGCGTTGTTTCCATATCCGGCGGAAAACGGCCACGATGCCGAGGCTGTCGCGGGCCAGGCCCCGGTTGATCCTGTCCAAAAGCGGGGCCTGTATGATGATGATACGGTCGCAGAGCCTGTCCAGCCCCCCGGCAAAAAGCAGGGCGGCGTGGATAAGGGTGGGTTCCCCGCTTTGCCGGGCCTCTTTTAGGAGGGCCGAGGCTTTTTCCGCGACACGGGGGTGGACGATGGCCTCCAGTTTTTTCAGCCGCGCGGAATCGGCAAACACGATGCGCCCCAGCTTCCTTCTGTCGATTTTGCCCTCCGCGCCCAGGATATTCCGCCCGAAGGCGGCAAGCACCTCGCCGCTCTGCTCCTCAAGTACCTCGTGTCCCAGGGCGTCCACGTCAATAACGCGAAACCCCTCCCCCCCAAGTATCCGGGCCGCCTCGCTCTTGCCCGCGCAGTATTTCCCGCATAAACCCAGAACCACTAGTGCATGTCCCCCCAGCTTTTGCCGGTTTCGATGCTGACCCGCAGCGGCACGTCCAGCTTGCAGACGCCTTCCATCTCAGCGCGGACCAATTCCTCCATGACGGGGATTTCTTCTTTGGGAACCTCGAAAATCAGCTCGTCGTGAACCTGGAGAAGAAGGCGGGAGGCGAGCTTTTCCTCCCTCAAGCGCGCGTCTATGCGGAGCATGGCCATTTTAACGATGTCCGCCGCGCTTCCCTGGATGGGCGTGTTCACCGCGACACGCTCGGCCCCCATTTTTTCGGTTTTGTTGCGGCTGTTGATCGCGGGGATGGGGCGCTCCCTGCCGAGGATGGTTTTTACCACCCCCGAAGCCTCCGCTCCGGCAACCGTTTCGCGGATAAAGTCCCGTATCCTGCCGTAGCGGTTAAAGTAGGACTCGATAAAGCGGCTTGCCTCGTGGCGGGCTATCCCCAACTCCCGCGCCAGGCGGAAGGCGCTCATGCCGTACATGACGCCGAAATTGATGGTTTTCGCGATGCGCCGCTCCTGCGGCGTGACCTCCTGCACGCCCACGCCGAAAACCAGGGACGCCGTCATCCGGTGGACATCCGTGCCGGCCATGAAAGCCCCGCACAGGCCGGGATCGCCGGACAGATGCGCCAGGATGGCAAGCTCGATCTGCGAATAGTCGGCGGAAAGAAAAACCTTTCCCTTTGCCGGAATGAAGGCCGTTCTGATGCGCCTGCCTTCGGCCTCCTTGATAGGAATGTTTTGCAGATTCGGGTCCTTGCTGGACAGCCTGCCCGTCGCGGTCCCGGTCTGGTGGAAGTTCGTGTGGACCCTGCCCGTTTTTTTGCTGACCAGCCTCGGCAGGGCGTCCACATAGGTTGACTTGAGTTTCGCGAAGCTCCGGTGCCTGAGTATCTTTTCCGGCACGGGATCCTCGGCGGCAAGCTCCTCCAGCACCGAGGTGTCGGTGGAATACCCCGTCTTTGTTTTCTTCACCGGCTTGAGTTTCCTGTCAACAAAAAGCACTTCCTGGAGCTGTTTGGTGGAATTGATATTGAACTCGTGCCCGACAAGCCGGTAAATCTCGGCCTCTATCGCGGCCAGGTCTTTTTCCAGCTCCAGGCCGTAGGCCTCCAGAACAGAGGGATCCAGGCGAATGCCCTCCGTTTCCATGTCCGCGAGGATACGCACCAAAGGCATCTCAAGCCCAAAAAAAAGTTTCTCCAGCCCGCGCGCTTTCAGCATGCCCGCGAAAATCTCGTACAGCCGGAAGGTGATATCCGCGTCCTCCGCCGCGTAGCGGGTGGCGGCCTCGATGCTAACGGCGTCAAAGGTCTCGCCCTTGGGAACAACCTCGGCGTAGTGGATCGTCCGGTAATTCAGGTACACCTCGGCAAGCCGGTCCATGTTGTAGGTCCCCGCGTCTGCGTTGAGTATCCATGCGGCGATCATGGTGTCGAAACCCGGCGTAAAATCCACCCCCAGGCGGCGGAGAACCTTGTAATCGAATTTTATGTTTTGCCCCACGATAAAACCTGCGGGGTTCTCAAGCAGTTTTTTCAGGCGCGGCAGCGTGTCCCCAAGGCCCAGGCCCCCGCCGAAAGGCGCCTTCACCGGCACATAGCAGGCCTTCCCGCTTTCCACGCTGAGGGAAAACCCCACAAGCTCCGCGTACTGCGGGTCAATATCCGTTGTCTCCGTATCGAAGGCAAACACCTTCGCCGCCAGGGCCTTCTCCACCCAGGCGTCAAGGGCCTGGAGGCTTGTCACCGTCTCGTAAACGCCCGCCGCCGCCTGCGCCGCAGTGGGAGCCTCCGCAGGGGCTGCCGTGGCTGCCGTGGCCGCCGCTGCAGCGGCAGCAGGAAGCCCCGGAGCCGCCGCTGGCTGTCCCTCCGGCCCCTCTTCCCCGCCAAAGTCCAAACCGGCCCCGTCGGCCTGGGCCTTCCGCGCGCCCGCCTTTTTCGCCGCCCCCCCGCCCGCGAATTTCTTTGCCTCCACCGCCAGGCTCCGAAGGCCCTCGCGCAGAAAAACCGGCTCCGCGCCCCGCGCGTCAAGACCCGCCAGCCTGGGAAGCTCCTCCCCAAGGTCCACGTCTGTCTTCAGCGTCACAAGGCGCCTACTCAGCGCAACAGACTCGCGGGCTTCTTCCAGCTTCCTGCGCCAGGAATCGCTCTCCACCTCGCCAAGCCGCTCATACAAAGCCTCAACGCCGCCGAAGCGCGCAAGCAAGGCGACCGCCGTTTTTTCCCCAATCCCTTTGGCCCCAGGAACATTGTCCGAGGCATCGCCCACCAAAGAAAGGTAGTCGACAATCTGCTCCGGGTACACCCCCCAGGAAGCGAAAACCTCCTCCCTGCCCGTCTCGACAAAACCGCTCTTGTCGGGCCGCAGCACCTTCACCTGCCCCCCCACCATTTGCAGCAAGTCCTTGTCCCCGGAAATGATATAGCAGGGCCGCCCCTGCCCCTCGCAGCGTTTGGCGAAACTCGCCATGATGTCGTCGGCCTCCACGCCGTCCACGCGGATTGCCGGAATCCCCAACGCCGCCGCGATCTCCTCGATAACAGGAATCTGCTCCTGCAAATCCTCCGGCGTCTTCTGCCGCGTGCTCTTGTACTCGCCGTACATCTCGTGCCGGAAAGTCGGCGTCTTCGAATCAAGCACGACAGCAAAATATTCCGGCTTCCTCTCCGCCAGCAAAGCAAACAGCGAGCGGTAAAACCCGAACATCGCCGAAGTGTTCTTCCCCTGCGCGTTCCTCAAGGGACTGCGGATAAAAGCGAAATACGAACGGTAAATCAGACTGTAACCGTCCAAAACATACAAAGGGGCTTTCATTCCCCAACTATACACCAGTTTGGATTTCTGCGCTATGGGAAGGGTAAAGCGCACAGGCTGAGGCATGAAGATCTTTTGGGCGCCTTTTTTTGCGTTGCAAAAAAACCGGGCTTTGCGGGGCTGCGCTATCGCTCCGGCCCTGCGGGCGCGCTTCGCGCCCCCTCCAATCCCTGGCGCGTCTTCGTCGGCCTGTCGCCTTTATATACGACAGAACCGTTTTTGGGCCTCTCGCCCTGTTGCCGGGTGGGCAAAGACACGCCCTGATGGGCGTGCGTTTATTTCGGCGTGTGTTGTCCGTGGTAAATTCTTGCCTTTGTGTATTATGCGTTATTTAAGGATAGGCCCTTAGGCGGAAAAGCGGGAGAATCCACTGGTCGGCCCCTGCGAGGCCTACGAATTGAGATACCCTTTTTCCCGCATCGCCTCGATAAGCTGCTGGCTCAACCGCAGCGCCCACTCCATGCTTATCGCCATGCTCTCCTCGGTTATGGCCGGCGTCAGCTCGATGGTCTTCCGGCCGATAGGACTCTGGTAGAATTCGATAAGCTGCATGATCTCGTCATGGCTATAGTATTTGGCGTAGATCGGGATGCAGGCGTCGATAAGGGGGCTGAAATCCAGCTTCTCCCGAAAAGCCTCAAGAAAGCCGGGCGGCACATTCGGGAACAGGGAACCCATCTGGCCGATCATGGCATCGAAAGTCTGCAAGCCGATATTCTTCATGTCCATAACCTCGAAAAGCCTCCGCACATCCTCATTGCTTGCCGGCCGCGCCTCCTGGGAAAACCCCGCGCAAACCAGCCCCATAAAAACAGCCGCGATAACGGTTTTTTTCATAAAAATTCCTCTCTTGCCCCCATCGTAGCACGGATGGGTCAGGAGGGGGAAGCGGGGCACTGTCAACAAGTTAAGAAAGAGGTGTGCGCATTTTTGGCGCTGGAGCGCCAAAAACCCGGGTTGCATGGGCGAGCAGTATTTTTGTATCCGCGTAGCGGATACAAAAATACGACCAGCCAGGCTTTCCGCTCCAAGTCCTCGCCCCCTTGAAGGGGTCTGCGGGCTTTCCGCTTCAATCCTTTGCGCCCCACGGGCTGACCTATGCCTTAACTTGTTGACAGTGGGAAGCGGGGGGGCCAAGTGCCCGGAGTGGGGTTTTGGGCGCCTTTTTTGCCGGGCGGCGGCCCGGCAAAAAACCGGGCTTTGCGGGGCTGCGCTGTCGCTCCGGCCCCGCCCTCGGCCATTAGCCTGTGTATACGCCACGGGCTTTTTAGGGCCTCTTGCCCAGAAGCCTTGTTGCCGCGGACGCGCTCTCGCGCGCGTTTGCCGGGGCATGGGCGTGGCTTGCTCCGCAACCCCTCCAATCCCTGACGCGGCGTTAGCTGCTGCTCGTTAGCTTGACGAATTGAAACCGCTATGCCAGAATTAAAGGCAGGAAATTATAATTTTTACAGGAGATGTTTATGGCGAATTGGTGGAAATACGGCCTCGCGTTTTTGGCGGGGGCGGCGTTTGGGGTCGTGGTATGCAAAAAAACCCGCGAGATCCGCGGCGTGTGCACCCGCGCGCTTGGGGGGGTACTGGACTTGAAGGACAAGGCCATGGAAACGGCCGAAACAATCAAGGAATCGGCGGAAGACCTTCTGGCGGAATCAGACGCGCGGCGCAAAGACAGCAAGGCGGACGCCTAGGCGATGCGGCCGGCGCTTGTCCATCGCAGCCCCGGCCGCCTCAGGTTCCGGGTGGATCCCGGCATCCTGGGGAAATGCCGGCACGCGGGGCTGGCCCGGGCCATCGCGGACATACCTTCGGTAAAAAGCGCCGCGATAAACCCCCGCACGGGAAGCATCCTCATCTACCACGAGGGGGAGGCCGGCGCGGCGGAAAAAATTTCCGCCGCGCTGGGGGCGATCCGCCTTGAGGAGTTTCCCCGCCGGGACAGGCTGCCGCCCCCGCCCTCCCTGGGCTGGTCCTACATCGGCTACCACCTCTACAGGCTCCTGCAGCCAAAAGGCCTGAAGCCCCTTCTGACCCTTGCCGGGGCGCTGCCGTATTTCGCCTCGGGCCTCCGCTCCCTCGCGGCAGGGAAAATGGACATCGATCTCCTGGACGCCTCGGCGATAGGCCTCGCGATGATCCAAAAAAACTTCGCCTCGGCCTCCACGCTTATCATGCTGCTGAAAACAGGCAGCTACCTGGAAAAATGGGCCAAACTGCGCTCGCGGGAAAGCCTTGAGGCGGCCATCTCCCTGAAGGTGGACCGCGTGTGGGTGCGCGGGCGGGAGGGGGACGAGGAAATACCCTATTCCAGGCTGAAAATCGGGGACCTCGTGGTTGCCCGCGCGGGCGGCATGATTCCCGTTGACGGCGAGGTAACGCAGGGAAACGCCCTGGTCAACGAATCCTCCATGACGGGGGAACCTCTGTCCGCCGCCCGCAGCGCGGGAGACACCGTGCACGCCGGAACGGCCATCGAGGAAGGGGAGCTCGTTGTCCGTGTCGCGGGCAAGGGCGAGGACACGCGCTTTGAAAAAATCCTGCGCCTCATCCGCGAGGCGGAGGGCGCGAAGGCCCGCGCGGAAACGCAGGCAAACGAAATCGCCGACAGGGTTGTCCCCTTTAATTTTATCATCGCCCTTCTTACCTTTATGGCGACAGGCAGCCTGACAAAGGCCTCGGCGGCGCTTTCGGTGGATTACTCCTGCGCCATAAAGCTTTCAACGCCCCTGGTGTTCCTCGCGGCGATGAAGGAAGGCCTGTACAACGGGGTGTTTTTCAAAGGCGGCGCGCCCCTGGAAACCCTTGCGAAAGCCGATACCATCGTTTTTGACAAAACCGGAACCCTGACAAAGGCGGCGCCCCGGATTGACACGGTTATTGCGTATAACGGCTTCAGCGAGCACACGGTTTTAAAAATCGCCGCCTGCCTGGAAGAACATTTCCCCCACCCCGTGGCAAAAGCCGTCGTGAGGCACGCGGTGGAAAAAAACACCGAGCACAAGGAAGAGCACGCCGCCGTCAAGTACATCGTGGCCCACGGCATAGCCACCGCGTACCTGGGAAAGCACACGGTTATCGGCAGCAGGCACTTCATCAGCGAAGACGAGGGGGTTGACGTTTCCCCCGCCGCCGCGGACGAGGAAGCCGCCGCCCTGCGCGGATGTTCCGCCCTGTACCTGGCCCAGGGCGGGGTTCTGGCAGGCATGATCCTTATCCACGATCCCGTGCGGGAGGAAGCCCGCGAGGTCGTCGCCATGCTGCGGCGTCTTGGCATCCGCCATTTTGTCATGCTCACCGGGGACAACAGGCGCGCCGCCGAACGGGCCGCCCGGGAATTGGGCATCGACTGTTTCCGCGGCGAGGTGCTGCCCCAGGACAAGGCCGGGTATGTGAGCCTGCTGAAAGAAAAAGGCCACGTTGTCGCCGTAGTGGGGGACGGCATGAACGATTCCCCCGCCCTGGCCGCCGCCGATGTGGGCATAGCCATGAAGGACGGTGCCGACCTTGCCCGGAACGTGGCCGACATCACCCTGCGCGATCCCTCCCTGTATCCCCTGGTTGCCGCGCGGCTCATGTCCCTGGAGGCGATGAAGCGCATACGCGGCAACACGATCTCCGCCATAGGCATAAACAGCCTTTTCATGTTCCTGAGCATATTCGGCGGGATAAGCCCGGGCGCCTCGGTATGGCTCCACAACCTCACGACCCTGGGAATAAGCCTGAACAGCATGCGCGCGCTGCTCCCGAAATAACAACGCGCCCCAAGCAGCCGGCCCTGGCAGGTCCCGCAGGCGCGCTTATAGCGCGGGCTATTCTTTTGGAAGCGGGGCGTCCGGGGGAAGGCCCTCGCCTAAGGCTTTCAGGGGAAGAAGTTCCTCCTCGGTGGGGTCGCGGATCGCGATGATTTTTATCTCAAAGGTCAGGTCCTGGCCCGCCAGGGGCGCATTGTAATCGAGGATGATCTCCGTGGCGGTTATGTCCTTGATAACAACGGGCATGAGGCCGTCTTTTGTCCGCGCTATCAGCCGCATGCCGATTTCAGGATTAATGTCGGGCGGCAGGCTGTCTTTGGAAACGGGGACAACGCGGGACTCGTCGTAGGCGCCGTAGGCGTCTTCCGCCTTGACATGGATGGTTTTTTCTTCCCCCTCGCGCATGCCCTCTATGCCTTTTTCAAAGCCGGGGATCATCATTCCCGCGCCGTAGATAAACTCGAGCGGCTGGCCATCCTCGGAAGAATCGAATTCGCTTCCATCGGAAAGCGTTCCCCGGTAATGCAGGGAGATGAGCTTCTCATTCGCGACTTCGGGTTTTTTCTCGCAGCCTGCCAGGAAAACGCAGGCCAGGGCGCATGCCGCCAGAACACCACACAAGCGTTTCGGTTTCAATTTTGACTCCTTTTTCGTCCGCAAAGGACTTTCCGGGATTGTACCGCAGGTTTCATGCCAGGGCAAGATGAGGAGCGGGGTGTGCGGCAATTCCAAGTTTCAACTTATGGCAAGCGGAATTGTAAACACGCGGGGCCTGACGGCGAAAAAAAAGCTCGCTTAAAGCGCGGGGCTGTAAACGAAGTTGAAAAGACGAATTTTTAACCGTTTCTTGTGTATATGAATGCAAAATCATAGCCTTTACAACAACGTTTTAGAATTTTTATACAAAAAATTTC
>JAISXE010000322.1 GCA_031270615.1 Spirochaetia bacterium | reverse complement strand
GATGTTTGCGAGCGCAGGGCGAGTCCTGCCCTCGCTATCAAAGTAAAATAATTTTCATAAAAGTACATATTTTTGCTTGGGGTTGTTCCAAGACCCGAAAAGCCCGGTTTGCGGCGTTTTACGGGCTGGTCGCGATTTTCTTTAAGGCCGTACAAGCAGGCCGTGGGCACAGCCCCGTGTTGGTAGCACAAAACGGTCTGCCGCCCCTACAGCCTGCCGCAAATGCGCTGAAATTTCGAATCGGAGTGGAATTATAAATGGGTTTTGGAACAGGCTCACTTGATAAGGATAAATAAAAAGTATGGGTTCTCCCACAGTCTAATCGTCGCCTACGACTTCCCGGCCTGTTCCGCCGTGCCTGTCGTCGGAAAGATTATCCAAAAGGTAATAGTGGTAATCAATGGAATACTCGCCGCCGTCGGGAATGGGGTCGTCCCAGGTTGTGTCGAGGAACTTCCACGCGCCGTCAAGGTACACATGGTTCCAGGCGTGCTGGATACGCCGCGTGGCGTTGATGATTTTTGTGGGAACGCCGGCCGCCCTCATCATCGCCGCCGTGACATGGGCGTATCCGTCGCATACTCCCATCCTGTTGGCAAGGGCCGAAAGCGCGTCCTGCTTTTTTCTGCGCGAGGGGTTGCGGTAGGAAACCAGGTCGTACTGCATGTAGGGCACAAGAAAATCATGCACCGCGCGGATCTTTTCCCCGGGGGAAACAAGATCGGGACACAGATGGTTAATCAGGTTGGTAAAGCGCAAGTCGTCGCTCTGCACGGTGCCCGAAGGATATATCCAGCGGCCGTCCCCGTCCACGGTTTCTTCCTCGCGGGTATTGCGCACGCTCAAGGTGTGGTAGTCGCCGGGAACATACACGCTTACCGAATACTCGCCTTTCCCGAAGGGCAGCCAGACGCGAAGGCGAAAATCCCCGGCAATCGTATAGGAGGCGGATGAAAAATACGGCCCCCCTTCGTCCTTTTTGCTTACCGATACGCTGCCGGATGCGGAGGATTTGACTGTTCCTTCCAAAGTGAAAAAACCGTCGGCCTCAAATTCCCTGGCCTGGGGATAGCGGATTTCCAGATTTTTGCCGGGCGGTATTTCGCCCGAACCCTTGCCCGAATATCCCGCGTAGGTTTTGCCTGTGCCGGGATAGGTATACGGCTTGCGGTAATAATCCCCGTCGTGGACGATAATGTCGGAAGACTGCGCGGTTTTCCCCTCGGCGCTGACGGTGACCAGGTAGGTCCCCGGGGCGGAAGGAGTAAAAACGCCTCCCTCGTCAATGGCGGCGTTCCCGTCGCCGCCGGAAACCGAAAAGGAAAAGCCGGTAAAATCCTTGCGCGGCGAACCGTCGCCACGCAAGGCCCGGCCGCTGAAACGCAGTTTGTAGGCTTCGGGAGCGCCCATAAAAGTTTCCTGCACGCCCCTGGGAAAAACCTCAAGGCTGTCGGTTTCGTCGTGGACAAAGCGTATGTCGTCGATAAACACGGCGTTATACGCCCCCACGGTAGAAGTGCCTGTGGATCTCGCCTCGAAGCGGATGGAATGGATTCCCGGAGGAATGATAATGCTCTCGGTTCTCCAGGGCCCGCCCAGGCCGGCCCAGGAACCCGCGACCTTATCGTCAAGATACAGCTTGAAAGTCTGCCCGTACCTTTCCATGATTCCGGAAACAAAGCGGAAACTGAGGGCTGCCTGTTTATCTGTTTTGAGGTATTTCAGGCCCAAAATCTCTGTTGTCGTGCCAAAAATAGTCTGTAGGGAAAGAACGGCAAAGCGCGTCGGGTTGCCGAATCTTTCCCGGACGGCGGGCGGCGATGCGCCGAAACGCTTTTCGGCAGTGTCAAGTTTCGCCTGCCCGTACCAGGGCGGGGCGATTTTGCCCTCGGGGGAATCAAAGGTTTCGGTAAATCCCGGCGCGACGGTGTGGATTGCCGTGATGCGGATGTCGTCCAGGAAAACGCCGTTCGGCAGGCTGTCGTCAATCTTCCCTGCGGGATTGGTAACGCTGAAAACGAGCGTGTGCCCGCCTGCGGGCATAAAAAATTCTTTTGTGTGCCATTCCGAGGCGCCGGAATTCCTTGTGCCCGTCAGGTCTTCTTCCTTTCCGTCCACGTTGAGGGTAAACGCGCATTTCTCGGCGGGGCGGGATGTCCTTCTGTTCAGGCTGACCCGGTAGCTGAAGGAACACAGCGTGTCCTGCGGAAAATACAGGGCACCCGCATCAAGCACGCATTCGCCGGCGGTTGCCGCGCTGAGTTTCAGGAATTTCGTCATGTTCCGCCGCGAGGTTATTTTTTGCTCCGCGGCGCTGGTAACGTAGGGAGGAACTTTCCCGCCCAGTATCCAGGGGTGGCCGCCGCCGAGACCGTTCTCAAAGTCTTCCGAAAAAAATATGTTTTCCCCTTTCAGGCTGTCCGCCATAGGGGATCCCGCCGCGAGCAGGAAAACCATTGCCGCAAAAAACACGCTCCGCATCCGCATGCCGCAATACTACAGGAATATGCGCCGAAAAGTCAACGTGAGGGCCGACAATCCTGCGGTTTAAGAGCGTTTCCCAAATGGCTTATGGTACGAAAAACAAAAATGAAGAACCTCGGAGCAAGCTCCGAGGTATCTTCGTTTGGCAAGGAATTGGATTTTATGGCATGGTCCATACCCAGGTTGCATGGGCGAGCAGCAATCCTGTCTCCAGGATTGCGACCAGCCCGGGTTGCATGGGCGAGCAGCATCCCGAAGGGATGCGACCAGCCCAGGTTGCATGGGCGGCAGACCGTTTTGCGCTACCAACGCGGGGCTTCGCCCACGGCCTGCTTGTACGGCCTTAAAG
>JAISXE010000070.1 GCA_031270615.1 Spirochaetia bacterium | reverse complement strand
GGCGTGTCGCTTGACGGGGAACCCATACGCGGGCCGGGCTATGAGCGGGGGCTTGTTTTCCAGGACCCGACTTTGTTTCCGTGGAAGACCGTGTACGAGAATATCGCCTACGGCCTGCGGGCGCGGGGGGTGTACCGGCAGGAGAAGGCCAGTATTCCAGAGTTTATCAGACTTGTGGGCCTGTCGGGTTTCGAGAAGGCCTATCCCCACCACCTTTCCGGGGGCATGGCCCAGCGCGCCGCCCTGGCGCGGGCTTTGGTGAACAACCCCAAGGTGCTTCTTTTGGACGAGCCTTTGGGCGCGCTTGACGCTTTTACCCGCATGAACATGCAGGACGAGATCCTCAAACTGTGGCGGGAGCGGGGGATGACCACGGTTATGGTGACCCACGACGTTGACGAGGCTATTTACATGGCAGGCCGCATTGTGGTGATGTCCGCGCGGCCCGCGAAAATCGAGAAGATTATTACGGTAGGCATAGGCCACCCGCGCATGAGGGACGATGCGGATTTTCTGGCTTTGCGGGCCAAGATACTTCAGATACTGCATTTCGCGGGCAACCGGGGGGAGTTGCAGTATTACCTGTAGGGAACAACTTTTCCGCCGCGTCAAAAACGGCGGGAAGAATTTTATATGTACGGAAGGAGATGTGTATGAGAAAGACACTGTGTGTGGTTCTTCTGGCCCTGGTTGCGCTTGCGGGCGTAATGGCCACGGGAACGCGGGAAGAAGCGAAGGACGATGATTATGTGGTAAACATCGGCTACGGGGTTACCGGCGGATTGTGCGCGGCGCCGTTTTATATTGCCGCCGAGAAGGGCTACTACGAGGAGGAGAAGCTCAAATGGGAAAAATACAACGTGGAACCGGGGACGCTTATGCAGCTCCTGACCAACGGCCAGGTTGACGCCGGGTACAATCTTTTGGCCACGCTTATCCAGCCTCTGGGAAACGGCCTGGACATAAAAATCCCCCTGGCCCTGCACACGGGCTGCGTGAAGGTGCTTGTCCCAGTCGATTCGGATATTAAAAGCGTGGCGGACCTGAAGGGCAAAAAAATCGGCACCGACGGCCTGGCCACAAGCTCCACGGTTATTCCCCAGCGCTATCTGGCGGAGCTGGGCTACAAGGTGACCGGCGACAACGCCGATGTGGAATTTGTCGTGTATCCTTCGGCGGAGCTTCCCCTGGCGCTGGAGAAGGGCCTGGTGGACGCCATCGGGCTTGGGGATCCCCGGGCGCAGATAATCCAGAACGAGGGCAAGGCGCGGGTCATCATCAACTCCGCCACGGACGATTACCTGAAAAACGAGTTTTGCTGCGTGACTCCCCTGAGGACGGAATTCGCGCAGAAGCATCCCGATCTCGCGGCCAGGTTTGTCCGGGCCATCCAGAAGGGGGCGAAGTTCGTGCAGGATAACCCCGACGAAACGGCGCGGATCCTTTCGGAGAAAAAGTACGTTGCCGGCGACCCTGCGGTAAACGCCCAGATTCTGAAAACCTATAATTACCGCGCCTCGGTAAGCGAGGCGGAAACGGCCCTGGCCCGCAACACGAAAGACCTGCAAAGGATCGGCCTGGTAAACGCGGATTTGGATGTGGACGCCCTGACGCGCAACACCTTTATAAAACTGGCGGGGGTTCCCGACTCGCTGTACAAGTAAAACGGGAAAGGATTTTCCGACCACCGGCCACACGGACGCAAAGAAGAGGGTTTTCAGCTTTCGTCCGTTTCATCAGTCCTGTCCGTGTAGTCCGTGTAGCCCGTGGTCCATTTTCTTTGTTGTTTTGTGGAGGCTGCGGCTGATTTTGATAAAGGAGAAACGATGAGTAAATTTGTTGACAGGCCCCGCTTTACCTGCGCGCTGGGGGGCGCCCTTGCCACCCTCAGGGCCATTCCGCGGGCCATACCGATTATCCACGGTTCGGCGGGCTGCGGGGGCAATATCAATACCGCCCTGAACGCAGGCGCTGGGTACATAGGCGGGGGCTACTGCGGCGGGCTTGCGGTTCCCAGCTCGAACGTGTCGGAACGGGATGTGGTATTCGGCGGCGAGGAGCGCCTGCGCGAACAGATCCAGGCCGCGCTGGAAATCCTTGACGCCGATCTGTTTGTCGTTGTTACCGGCTGCATGGTGGACATGATCGGCGACGACACTGCCGCAGTGGCCGCCGAGTTCGAGAGGGCGGGAAAGCCCGTTCTCGCGGTAAGCACCCCCAGTTTCCGGGGAAACGCCTTCGCGGGCTACGAGCTGCTCCTGAAAATGCTCGCGGAGAAATATGTGGCGCCTTCCGCCGAAAAGGACCCCCTGGCGGTGAATGTGTTGGGCATTGTCCCTGCGGAGGACGTATTCTGGAAAGGCAACTTAAAGGAGATAAAACGCCTTTTGGAAAACCTGGGTCTCAAGGCCAACACCTTTTTCGGGGAAGGGGAGGGCCTTGATAATTTCCGCGCTGCGGGAAAGGCTTCGCTGAATATCGTCGTGTCCAACACCTTTGGCATACAGAGCGCGGAAAAATTCAGCGAGGTCCACGGCATCCCCTATATTGTAACGCCCTTTCCCAT
>JAISXE010000069.1 GCA_031270615.1 Spirochaetia bacterium | reverse complement strand
CTTCTCGGGTTTTGGAACAACCTCACGAAACAAAAATACGCCCAAAATGAAAAAGCGTCGCTAATATCCCCTGTTGAGGCCATACTAAGCCTTGAATTTTTCCGAAATCGGAATTGCTGGCTCAGAACCAACAAACGCGGGAACCGCCAAAGGCGATTCCCGCCCGCACACAGGCGGACGCGATTTTGCCCCGTCAAAATCGCGGGGTATGCCACCACTGCATTTGCAAGGCAAATGCGCGTCTTTACCGCCGGCCGCGGCCACCGCGCTAAAAGGCAGCAGCCACGGTTGCCGGATGGGGTCAAAATGTCGCGCCTTTGCCCACAAAAGACGCTTGCGGGCTAAGCGCATCCTATGACGCAGCACATACTCATCGCCAGGACCGCGACATTTTGGGGGGAACCGCCAAAGGCGGTTCCCCTGCGGGCAACCCTGCGCAAGGGATTGAAGCGGAAATCCCGCAGGCCCGCCGCAGGCGGGCTGAGGAATTGGAGCGGAAAGCCCGGTTTTTGTGCCGCGCGGCGCGGCACAAAAATGCGCCCAAATTCCCCGCTCTTTACCGGAGGCCCTGGACCATTTTATACAGCGGCCGGTCGGGGATGGCCGGTGGGGGCTGGGCGGGCTGGGCGTCCTGCGGGGCGGTGTCGCGGAAAACCGTGTCCCCGGGATTGATTCTGTCGAAGAAGCCGCTTTTTTCGATGAGGCCCTCGCAGACAAGGTCGTCGAGTTTTTTGACGGTCAGTTTGCCCAGGATGTCCTCCGGTTTCCAGGAGAACTCAAGGCGGTCGTATTTCAGGGAGAGGGCGTTTTTGGGGATGATGAGGAGCTGCTCGCCTTCCTTGAGGCCGTCGGCAAGGCCCAGGTTGAGCAGGCCGCGCTCGAACTCCCGCTGGAGGATCTCCCCCCGGAGGGGGAACCTGGCGGAAAGGTCGGCAAGCAGCCGGGCCATGCTGCTTTGCACGCGGTCGTTTCCCGTGCGGTAGACCTGGAAGGAATCGATTTTTCCGCCTGTGCGGGAAAGGTACAGGTCCGCCCTGATGAGGAACTCGCGGGGGGTTTCGGCAAAACCGAGGATTAGGAAATAATCGCTTCCGCGCTGGCGGGCTTCCTGGAAGGCTTCGCCGTAATTGCGCGCTTCCAGCACGAGATCGGGCGGCGCGAGCAGGGAGCTGCCGGCCAGAAGGTCGCTGAAATACCGGCCAAGATAAAGCCCCGCATTCCGGTGGAGCAGGCTGGACAGGTTTTCGTCAAAGAACAGGGAGAGGCTGAACTTCCGCCGGGGGGCAAGGCTCTGATCGATATTCCATTCGCGGGAAACCCTGTCTTCCAGAAGGCTTTCCCCCATTTCAAGGTTTTCGCTGACGGCGGCGTCCGCCGGGTTCTGCGCGTGCAGGAACTGCAGTGTCGCGTGGGCGCGGGCATAAAACCCGAGTTTCTGGACAATATCCGCGAAAGCCTTGCGGCCTTCCACGGAATAGGGGTTTATTTGCAGGCCCCGGCGGTATTCCTCGTATGCGCGGGAAAAGAGGTCCCTTTCCAGGAAGCGGCCGCCCCGGACAAAGTGGTATTCGGCGAACTCCGCGCGCAGGGGATCCTCCACGGGGAAAAAACCCCTCAGGGTGTCTTCCAGCGTGATGCGGGCGATTTCGTTTTCCGGCCCCAGGGCAAGGAGCGCCCTGAGGAGGCTGACGGCTTCTTTCGGGTTTCCCATGTGCAGGGCCGCTATGGCTTTCAGATACCAGGCGGAAAGGTTGTTTCTGTTCAGTTGGAGGACTTTGTCCGCCGTGGAATACACTGCGGGGTATTTGCCTTCCAGAAGATCGGTCTGGCCCAGAAGCATGTAGGCTTCTTCGTAGCGCGGGTTCAGGTTCAGGGCAAGGCCCGCGTGCCGCCGCGCGGCGGCAGGGTTTCCCTGGGCCAGGTAAAACCCGCCGGCGAGAAGCTGGGTCTGCGGCGAGCCGCCGTGGAAGCGCAGCGCGAGATTAAAGTAATCGTCCGCGGATTCCCGGTTTCCGGCGGCCTGGTGGATAAGCGCCAGGGCGAGCAGGGCTTTTCTGTTTCCTGGGGCGATCTGCAAGGTTTCAAGATATTCGTTTATGGCGTTCCGGTTTTTGCCTCCGGCGATGTCCAGCTCCGCCAGGGCGAGGCGGGCTTCGATGTTGTTTGGCTGGCTGCCCAGGATAGCCTCGAAACTGCTCCGGGCGGCCTGGAGTTCCCCCATGCCGATGAGGATCCTGCCGTGCAGGACCCGCGCCCCCTCCGAGGAGGGGGACAGGGCCAGGGCTTTTTTTACCAGGTCGAGCGCCTGGTCGTACTCTTCCAGCCGGAAATAGATTTCCGCCAGGGCCAGCCCCGCGTCAAGGTAGGCGGGATTTTTCGACAGGGCGTCGCGGAAGAATTCTATGGCCCGGTAGTAGTCCCCGTCTGCGGCGGCGGCTGTCCCCCGGCGGTACAGGGAAAGCGGGTGCGAAGGCGGGAACTCCTGGGCGGGAAGCCCCCGCGCGGCAAGCAGGAACGCGACAAAAAGGAAAAGCCTTAAGGGGCGCGACGGGAAAGGCGAAAAACCCCGGACGACAAACACGGACAAACACCGGCAAAGACCAGGCGTTTCGATCAAGAAGTCTGTGTTTTTCGTGTGGCCAGCGGTTAAATTCCTGTGTTCCATGGCTTTTCTAACAATGCCTATGTTTCCTGCTTCCCCGGCAGGATGAGTTTTATCGAATTTATTTTGTGCCCTTCCATTTCCTGGATGACGAATTGGATGTCCTGGTACTCGATTTTTTCATAGCGGACGGGGATTTTCCCGAAAAGCTCAAAAACGAAACCCCCCAGGGTGTCGAAATCCTCGTCGGGAATCGAAAGGCCAAGCTCCTCGTTCAGGTCGGAAATGTTTACCCGCGCGTCGCAGAGGTAGATGCCTTCCCCGATTTTAACCACGTCGTCGCGCTCGTTGTCGAACTCGTCCTGAATGTCGCCGATGATTTCCTCGATAATGTCCTCAAAGCAGACAATGCCGGAAACCCCGCCGTACTCGTCAACGGCGACGGCGATGTGGACCTTCCTCCGCTTCATTTCCCGCAAAAGGGAGTCAAGGCGCTTGGATTCGGGGACAAAATACGGTTTGCGGACAATCTGTTCCAGGTTGGGTTTCCTGCCCGAAACAAGCTCCTTCAGCACGTCCTTGATGTAGAGCATTCCGACAACGTTGTCGATTGTGTCCCGGTAAACGGGAAAGCGCGAGTGCCCCGATGCGGTAATATCCTCAAGGATTTCCTGCGGCGGCGCGTCATGCGAAACAAATTCCACGTCGATGCGCGGAATCATGACTTCCTTCACCGTGGTGTTCGCAAGCTCCTTGATGCCGAGGATCATGTCCTGCTCGTCGGTTTCGGTGTTTTTCGCGGCGCCTGCCCTTCCCGCGCCGGTGGGAGAATGGAATAAAGTTTTTAGAAAACCGGGAACCTTCAAAATAGCGTTTCCTCCGAAAGCTCTTGGAGAATTTTTTCCTGCAAGACAAGCATGGGCTGCCCGGGATTTAAGCCCTGGTGGTCCTGGCCCGAAAGGTGCAGGATGCCGTGGATAAGAAGCCTTTTCAGCTCTTCTTCCTCCGCAACGCGGAACTCGCGGCAGTTCCGCGCCAGCATATCCACGGAGATTACCATATCGCCTATGACGCGCGCCCCCTCCCCGGGAAAACCGCCGCCTTCCTCCTGGGAAAACGACAGGATATCCGTCGGCTCATCCTTGCCCCGGAACCTCAGATTCAGGTCCCGGACAAACTCATTGTTACAAAATACTACGGAAAGTTCACAATTGTCCAGAGATAGTTTCCGCAGCACTTTTCTGCAAAAGGACGCGGCGGGGGCCGCCCAGGGGGGCCTGCCTATCTTTTCGGCGCGGGTCATGACGCGGTTCATTGTCTGCCCTGGTACACGGGGCCGGCGGGAACGCCGGCTTTCGGCGGCCCGTCCCCGCCCGAAAGCGCGGGATATTCTATGCGGGAATGGAACTGCCCCGAAAGAACCTTCACAAAACATTTGCGCGTTTTGTCCAGATCGCTCAAGGAAACCGACGACTCTTCCAACTGGCCGGACTCCATTTTTTCCTTGAATATGGCGCTTACCGCTTTGTCGATGGTGGTGTATGTCGGTTTTTTGAAAAGCCGCGAGACGGCCTCCACGCTGTCCGCGAGCATCACGACGGCTGCCTCTTTCGACTGGGGCCGCGTGCCTGAATACAGGTAATCCTCCTCGGCGGTGCCATGGTTCCTGCAGTTCAGCGCCTTTTGGTAGAAATAGCGTATAACCCCGCCGCCGTGGTGCTGGGCGATAATATCCCTCACCTCGTCCGGCAGCCCAAGTTTCGCCGCCTGCTCGACGCCGATTTTCACATGCGAGCGGATTATCACGCTGGACAGGCCGGATTTCAGCTCGTCGTGTTTATTGTAGCCCGACTGGTTTTCGATAAAATACTCGGCGTGTTCGATTTTGCCGATGTCGTGGTAGTAGGCGCCCACCCGCGCGAGCAGGGCATTCGCCCCGATTTCCCTACAGGCCGTTTCCGCGAGGTTGCCGACGCTGATGGAATGGTTGTAGGTTCCCGGCGCGAGGTTCAGCATCCGTTTGAGCGTCGGCGTATCGGGGTCCGACAGCTCCATCAGGCGGAATTTTGTCGCGGCGCGCGTGATGTCCTCCACCAGGGGAAGAATCGTCAGGTTGAGGACTCCCCAGATAAGGCCGCTCAAAGCCGCCGAGAGCACGACCCCCAGGAAAAAATACCCTTCAAAACCCGCGAGAACCGACAGGACGACCGCGGCAAGCCCCTGCTCCAGGGAAAGAACCATCCCCGCGTTCAGGAGGTCCAGCCTCTTGTTCGCCTTGCGCACCGCCCGCGTGCCGATGATGCCGGAAAAGAACACGAAGGCGATTGCCTCCGGCAGGACGGCGGGAAAAAGTATCTGCCCCAGCGAGAGGATGACGGTATTCAGTACCCCCGCGCGGTAGGAGGTGATAACGGAAATCAGCATGGTGACGAGGGCCGTGGGCAGGATGACGGCAAGGGGGAAGTGTTCGGGCAGCGCGATGAACCTGTACATCAGGATAGAGGAAACCAGGTACAGCGTGTGGATGCAGGTCAGGAAAAGGAACTGCCTGTCCCCAAGGGTTTTTTCCAGCATGGGCGGCCGCATCAGGACAAGGGCGATGAAAATAAGCACCACGAGGTAGGTAATGGGGCCGGGAATGCTGCGGGGGGCGGGGTTGGTCAGGGAAAAGGCGAGGAGCCGTATCTTTTCCATGTCGGAATCGCTGACGATCCGCCCCTTGGATATCAGCATGGTTTCGCCCCGGATTGTGCGGAAAACAGGCCTCACCTCCGCCCGGATTTTTTCCAGGCGTTCCAAAGTCGCCTGCCGGTCAAAATAAACGTTCTCTTCAAAAAGGGAATACGCGACGATGAGCAGCGCCCGCGCCACCTCCGGCGTGAGCCTGTCGGCATAGGCCCGCCGGAGAAAAACATCGTGAAAGACCTGGCGGGTAAGCACCTCAGTGATATCGGCGATGCGCGAAGGCTTATCCCGCTGCGGGAAAACCTCCAGGACGCCTATCGGGTATTTTTCGCTGAAATGCGGGGGAACCAGGTAATAGCCCTCCGAGAGCATTTCGCCCGCGTAGCGGGACAGGATCGCCGCGAGGGTGTCTTCCGGGAGGCTCCGGGCGATGTAGTCAAGCTCGTTGGATTGAAAAGTTTCCGCGTAGGCCCTTTCGGCGAGCGAGACGCCCATATCGGCAAAGGCGCGGTTTTTGCGCCGGGCGAGGAACTGGCGGAAGTCCTCTATTTTCTTCCGCACCTCCTCCAGAACGGCGGGCTGAAGCACGAAAACCGGCAGCATCCGCATTTCCCTGCCCCGCCGTTCTTTTTCCGTTTCCTCGGAATCAAGATACACAAGGTCGCGGGGAAGGAAAACATCGCCCGGCGCGGGGTGTCCGACCCTGAAGGAAAGGAGAAAGTCCCGGTATTTGTCGGTTTTGAAGAATTCGGTCAAAACAAGCAAAACGATGATGACGGAAAACGCGGCAAAAAGAACTGCCAGGCGGAAAAGCGTGATCCGTCTTATATAGGACGCAATGGCATTGGCTAGTTTAGCTTTCGCATTCATAGGCATGAATAATTTTCCTTACAAGCGGGTGCCGCACGACATCGGCCGCGCCAAAAAACACGAATTCGATTCCCCGTATATCCTTTAAAATACCTGCCGCGTGGATCAGTCCCGATTCCTTCCTGGCCGGCAAATCGATCTGGGTGACGTCGCCGGTAATAATGGCCCTGGAATCCCCGCCAAGACGAGTCAGGAACATTTTCATCTGTTCGCGCGTTGTATTCTGCGCCTCGTCGAGGATGACAACACAGTCGCGAAGGCTTCTCCCCCGCATATACGCCAACGGGGATATTTCGATTATCCCGTTCTCCTGCATGCGGGCGACAGTCTCGCGGGGGATAATCGCCTCCATCGCGTCATAGAGCGGTCGCAGGTAGGGATTGAGTTTCTGGGTAAGGTCCCCGGGCAGGAAACCCAGCGACTCCCCCGCCTCCACCACGGGCCGCGTGAGGATGAGTTTCCGCTTCCTTTTTGAGGCGACCTCCTCGAGCGCGCAGGCCACGGCAAGAAAGGTCTTCCCCGTTCCCGCAGGCCCCACGGCAAAAGACATATCCGAGCCGCGTATGGTCTGGATAAGGCGCGCCTGGGCCAGGCCGCGGGGAAAAATGCGCGTGAAACTTCCCGGCACATTCACCGAGACATCGCGCAGGAGCTGGATGGTTTCCCTGTCGTCCCCGACGATTGAAGCGTGGATTGCCCGGATCAGGTCCGCCGTAGGCCGGCGCCCCCCCCGGACACACTCCGCCACTTCCCCCAGGAGTTTGCGGAAAACCTCGCGGGTTTCCCCGTCGCCTGTTTCCAGCACAAGCTCGTTGCCCCGGGAAAAAATCCGCGTGCAAAGAATCTCCTCCAGGACGGAGATGTTCTCGTCGTTGCTCCCGCAAATCTCGGGCAGCATGTCGCCCGCTTCAATTACTATGGCGTCCCGCGTCTCCAAATATACCTTCCAGCCATCCAGTGTAGGAACATCAAAGCCATTATGTCAAGTGCCGGCGGAAATCTTAAGTTAACGCACGGCGCCTTTCCTGAAAAAACAACCGCGCCCGATCACAGCCCCATTAACTTGGGCGCGAAAAGCGCGATTTCCGGCACAAACGCCACAAGAAGCAAAGTAATAAACAGAACCGCGTAAAAAGGCAGCGCGCTTTTTATCAGGCGCATCATGGGTATCTTGGTCAGCGAGGCGACGCTGAAAAGGCACACCCCGTAGGGCGGCGTCGTCAGACCTATGGCAAAGCCGCACACCATTAAAATAATAAAATGGCTGGGGTCCATGCCCATCTTTACGGCCACGGGCAAAAACAGGGGCGTAAAAATCAGACACGCGGGCGTCGAGTCAACGGTCATGCCAATCACAATCAGAAACGTGATCATCAGCAGCAAAAATCCGATTTTCCCGCCGGGAACGGCCATGAGGAGACCCACCAGAACGGCCGGTATATTCTCCATGGCGATAATAAAACTCATAATGGCGCTCGCCGAGGCGATAAGCAGAATCGCGCTGGTAAGCGCCGCCGTGCTTTTCAGGCAGTCCCAGATGTCTTTCGGCGTAAGTTTTCTGAAAATGATCGTGTCCACGATAAGCACATACAGAACGGCTATGCCCGCGCCCTCGGTCGGGGTTACAATTCCGGAAAAAATGGTCCCCAAAATAATAATGGGGGCAAGCAGGGCGGACCAGCAGGTTCTCATTTTGTCCAGCAGGTTTTTCAGTGAGAAGGGGTGCTTCAGGCCGTATTTGTGCTTTTTGCACATGTAAAAATTGGGAACCAGCATTAAGGCCGTAATAAGCACGCCGGGGGCAAGGCCCGCGGCCAGCGCCCGGGCAACGGACTGCTGCGTCGCCGCTGCGGCCAAAACAATCAGGATGCTGGGCGGAATAATGACGGAAAGGCAGGAAGTCGTAAGGGTAAGAGCGCCCGCGTAAGAATCAGGATAGCCTTCCTCGATCATCAAAGGCACCAGAAGCGTGCATTCGGTTGCCGTATCCGCCAATGACGAGCCGGAAATGCCCCCGAATATCATGCTTCCCACGATGTTTACGGCCCCCAGGCCCCCGGTCATCCAGCCGACCATCGCGGTACACATATCAAGCAGCTTGCGGCCTATGCTGCCGCGCTCCATCAAAAAGCCGACCAGAATAAACAGCGGCACCGCCAGCATGGTAAAGGAAGACGCCGCCTCCGCGAAAAGCTGGGGAATCATGGTGATGTTGGGCACGGGCCGGAAAAAAAGAATAACCAGGGCGGAGGAAAAACCCAGGGCGACCGCGATGGGAACCCCCACGATGAATAAAATCCCCGCGCCGAATACCAAAAAAATCGTCATCTGCGGCATTTCAGTT
>JAISXE010000266.1 GCA_031270615.1 Spirochaetia bacterium | reverse complement strand
ATGCCCCGGCAAACGCACGCGAAAGCGTGTCTGTGATAACAAGGTTTCCGGGCAAGAGGCCCTAAAAACCTTTGGCGTATACATAGGTTAATGGCCGAGCAAAATTGCGACCAGCCCCTGGCGCCCCACGGGCTGACCTATGCCTTAACTTGTTGACATTGGCAAACACCGGCAAAAATCAGAGATTTTTATTAAAATGCCTGTGTTTTTCTCCGTCCCGTCCGCGGGGCCAGTGCTTGGTTCTCTTTCGCGGTTTTTTATGGAGGAAGCATGAAAGCGCTTAAAAAGACAAAAATCATTTGCACCCTGGGGCCGGCTTCGGAGACCCCGGAAACCATCAGATGCATGCTGGAAGCCGGCATGAACGTGGCCCGTTTCAATTTTTCGCACGGGACGCACGAGGAACACAGGAAACGCATGGAAACGCTGCGGGAGATCTGCGCGGAAACGGGCATCCCCGCCGGGATCCTGCTTGACACCAAGGGCCCCGAAATCCGCACGGGGATAGTCGAGGGCAACGGGAAGATCCTCCTCCGGGCGGGGGAAACGGCGGTCCTGTGCGTTGACGGCTCCCCCTGCGTCCCCGGGAGGATCAGCCTTTCCTACAAACCCCTGCCCAGGGAAATCCGCGCGGGCAAGCATATCTTCATAGCGGACGGGCTTATCGACCTGGAAGTGACGGAGGTCCGGGGAAACGAAATCATCGCCCTTGTGGTGAGCGGCGGCGAGGTGGGCAGCAAAAAAAACGTGAACATCCCCGGCGTGCGCACCTCCCTCCCCGCCCTGGCGGAGCAGGATTACGCGGACATTCTTTTCGGCCTGCGCATGGGCATTGATTTTATTGCCGCCTCCTTTATCCGCAAGGCTTCCGATGTTGTGGAGGTGCTTAAGCTTGTCGAAAGGGAGGAGATACGCCCCCGCATCATCGCGAAGATAGAGGACGAGGAAGGCGTTGAAAACGCCGAGGAGATCCTGCGTTTCGCCGACGGCATCATGGTCGCGCGGGGCGACCTGGGCGTGCAGATACCGGAGGAGAGGATCCCCCTCGTCCAGAAGGAGCTTATCGAGAAATGCAACCGGGCAAACAGGATAGTCGTCACCGCGACGCAGATGCTTGAATCCATGACCGTGAACCCCAAGCCCACCCGCGCGGAGCTTACTGACGTGGCCAACGCCGTGTTCGACGGAACCGATGCCGTCATGCTTTCCGGCGAAACCGCCGGGGGGAAGTATCCGGCGGAGGCCGTGCGCGTCATGCGGGGAATCATCGACGCGGTGGAAGGCTCCGCGGAATACCGCGAGCGCTCGCGGCGCTACTACCAGACCCAGGCCGCGGCCACGGACATTCCCCACGCCACCGCGAAGGCCGCCCATGTGCTGGCCGAGGAAATCGGGGCGAAGGCCATCCTCTGCCTTACCCGCACGGGCAACACGGCGCGCATCCTGTCCATGTACCGCCCGGTGCAGACAATCGTCGCCGCGGCCCCCCGCGAGGAGGTGCAAAAACGCCTCCTTCTGAACTGGGGCATTTATCCCCTGGTAACCGCCGAGAGCGTTGACTCCGACGACATGATCATGCGCGGCCTCAAGGCACTGATGGCCTCGGGGTACGCGAAAAAAACCGACCGGGTCGTGGTGGTGGCGGGGGTCCCCATCGGCACGCCGCTTGTCACCAACATGGTGCGTGTCTACTTCCTGGGCAACATCCTGTGCCGGGGCGAGCGGGGCTACGGCGGGGAGGTAACCGGCAGGGTTATCCGCGCCGCGAGCGCGGCGGAGGCGGCAGCGAAGCTGATGCTGACCGGAGATGAGATCCTGGTAACGACGAACCTTGACGAGGCTTTCCTGCCTTTCATCAAAGGCATAGCCGGGTACATCGCGGAAGGCTATTCCCTTATCCCGATGGAAAGCATCCTCGCGGAAAACCCGGACTGCGTTGGCATAGCCTCGGCCGCGGGCGCGCTGGAAATCCTCTCCGACAACCTTGAGGTCACGCTCAACGGGGAAGAGATGCACGTCTACGAGGGCATAATATAGTACCGGCAGCCATCAGTTTGAATTTATGGCGCGCCTTATTCCCGGAACCCGCGGGGCCTGTCAGGATGCATGGGCGAGCAACGATTTGCGAAGCAAATCGTGACCAGCCAGGATGCATGGGCGAGCAGCAATTCTGTCTTCAGAATTGCGACCAGCCCCCGGTTGCATGGGCGAGCAACGATTTGCGAAGCAAATCGTGACCAGCCCGCGCCGTTGTATGAAATAACGCGCCATGAAACTACTCTGGGTATTGCCGCCTGGCAAGGGTTATGTGGTAAAATCCAGCAATTCCAAGTTTCAACTTATGGCAAGCGGAGTTGTAAACACGCGGGGCCTGACGGCGAAAAAAAAGCTCGCTTAAAGCGCGCAGACGCGAAAACCGCGCTCTTTTTTTTCGCCGCCACCCGCGCCTTTGCAGGGGAGCCATAAGAACCAACGGTATTGCTGCTGAATAAAAGGTTTTTGAGGTAAAAACTGGCCAAATTGCGGACAATTTGGCCAGTTTTAGGAGATTTTAAAAAGTTTCATAACAAACTTATTGATACTTTGAATTTCTGGGTAAAACCTTCCAAATCGGTTGCAATTTGGGGCTGCTTCATCTCTGTGAAACCCCGCGTGGCTAATTTTTTTTTCTTTATTCGCCTTCCGGCCGCAGCGCGGGGGTGTCGAATTCCCTGGGGATGGGCGTGGGTTTGCCCTGCGCGTTCAGCACCGCCCAGGTGACATCCGCCTCCGCGACAAGGGCCCCCCCCCTCAGAATGCGCTGGTGGAACATGCCCGAGGCCGTGCGCCGCCTGACGGGCGCGGTCTCTATCGTAAGCTCGTCGTCAAGGACGGCGGAAAGCTTGTAGTCTATGGCGATGCGCGCGACAATGATGGCGTAGCCCTGGGCAACGAATTTTTTGTAGTCAAAACCGTTATCCTTCAAAAACTCCATGCGCGCGTATTCAAGGTAATTCAGGTACACCGCGTTGTTCACATGGCTGTAACTGTCGCACTCATAGCTGCGGACCACCAGTTTGGAAATATGTTTCATGCTTTTATTATATCCGGTTTCGCGGGCAAAAGTAAAGGAGATCGCCTGAAAACAAACTTCGCGCTTTCATCACCCCGGATGCATGGGCGGCAGACCGTTTTGCGCTACCAACGCGGGGCTACGCCCACGGCCTGCTTGTACGGCCTTAAAGGAAATCGCGACCAGCCCCGCAATTTCCGGGTGCGGTTTTTGCCTGTCTTTGTCGGCGCAGTCCGTGTTGTCCGTGGTAAATTTTTTCCTTTGTGTACTATGCGTTATTTAAGGATAAGCTCTAAAGGAGAGCGCCTGAAAACAAAGTTCGCGGAATTTGCCGCAAATAGCGGCAAATTCCAGTGTTTTCAGGGGGAAGTTGTTTAGAAACCGAGGTTTCTAAACAACCCTATTATTGGAAGATCGCGGGCATAAGCAGTTTCGGGATGAACAGGAAGAGGTCGGGAAAAATGATTCCGATAAAGACCACGCCTATGGCCAGGATCAGGATGGGAATCGTCGCCTTGAAGGCTCTGGGCATGGACAGGCCGGCGATTTGGCAGTCGATCAAAAGGCAGATGCCGTAGGGCGGCGTTACCTGCCCCAGGGCCAGAAGGACCGTGACGATGACGCCCAGATGCACGGGGTTTATGCCTCCGGCGTTGCCCATTTCCTGGATGATGGGCAGGAAGATGATGATGCTTGCCACGGGACTCAGGAAGGTTCCGATGATGAGCAGGAAGATGATCAGCATGGCGTAGATGCCGAAATACGAGGTGGTGAGGCTCATCATGGCGCGGGCAATCATGGCGGGCGCGTCAAGGTAGGCGATAAGCCAGCCCAAAACGCAGGCGCAGGCGACGGCGAACATCGGCAGGGAAAAGGTGATGACCCCCTCGGTAAAGAGCTTGGGCAGTTCCTTCCAGGATGTGTCGCGGTACACGACATACACAAGGAAAAGCCCGATGAAAAGCGACACGGCGGCGGCCTCGGTCGCGGTAAAGATGCCCTGGGTGATGCCGCCCAGGATGATGAGGGGTATGCTCAAAGGGGGGACGGCCCGCACGGTGCGGACAAGCCTCTCCTTCCAGGTGGCCTTGGGCAGGGCGGGATAGTTCCGCCTGTGCGCCATGTAGGCGACATAGCCCATCTGGGAAAAGCCGATGAGGATTCCCGGCACGATGCCCGCGAGAAACAGCGCGCCCACGGAGACCTGCCCCATGGCCCCGTACAGGACCATCGTGATGCTTGGCGGGATGATCGCGCCCAGCACCGAGGAGCAGGCGGTAATAGCCACGGTGAAATCCTTGTCAAAGCCGCTTTTCACCATCGCGGGAATGATCACCGCGCCTTCGCCCGCCGCATCGGAGGCCGGGGAGCCGGACAGGCCCGCGAAGAGCATGCTTACCACGACATTCACATGGCCAAGCCCCCCCTTGATGTGCCCCACCCAGGCGTTCGCGACATCGATAAGGCGCTCGGTAATGCCGCCGGTGGTCAGCAGGTTGCCCAGAATCAGAAAAAACGGGACGGCCAGCAGGGGAAAGGAGTTGATGCCCGTAAAAAGCTGGTTCGCGATGCTTACAAAAGGCAAACCGAGCTGGATGATGACCGCGAGGGAGGAGAGGATCAGCGCGAAGGCCAGGGGAACGCGGATCGCTATAAGGGCGAAAAACCCGCCAAGAAGAAGAATAAGGGGATTCACTGGACGCCTCCATTCGTAAAGGCCTTTTTCACCCGGCCTATGTCGATAAGTATGTTTTCGATGGTAAACAGGATCATGCAGAACGCGGAGACAGGCAGGGAAATAAAAAGCCAGGCCATGGTGATGATGATCGAATCGAAATTCCTGCTGAATCCCATTTCAAAATAAATGAGGCCTCCCCAAAACAGGACAACGATTATCGCGAACACCAAAACGCCGGCAAACAGATCCATGAGGGCGTTCACGCGGACGTAGGATGCGGGAAAAATGTCCACCAAATAATGGAGCCTTTTACGCACGCCCACGGCCGAGCCTACCATGACCGCCCAGATGAAAAATATGACAGAGGCCTCATCCGTCCAGGGAACCGAGATCTTGATGTAGTTACGGGCTATGACCTGGAACATGACAATGCCGGTAAAAAGGCTTACCAGTACCAGGCCCACAGCCCGCAGAACCATGCATAAAACGTCATTGATTTTTTTTAATACTTCCATGGTCCTTTTCCGCACATGCTACTTGCCGTCGCGAATCTGCCGCATGAGCTTCAGAATATCCGCAGAGCCGCCCTTCGCGGCAAGCTCCTCATGCAGGGACTGGAAGGCCTGCTGGAACGCCGCCCTGTTCACCTCGCTGACGGTGCAGCCGTACTTGGTTTGCAGGTCCTTGACGTACTGCGCGTCGACTTCCTCGCCCTTGTCGGTAAAAATGCGGCAAACCTGGACGCTGGCATCGTCCAGAATCTTTTGGTAGTCCGGGGGAAGCTTCTTCCAGGTGATGTCGCTGACCAGCAGGTGGCTTACCATGATGATGTGCTGGGTGTTGCTGACGTGCTTGGCCACTTCGTAGAGCTTGCTGCCGATGAAAGAGCTGAAAGTGCTTTCAAAGGAATTGATGACGCCTGCCTGAAGCCCGGGGTAGATTTCGTTCCAGCCCATGCCGGTCACTATGGCGCCGATGGAACTCCAAATCCGCGCGTCCTCCGGGTTTTTGGGAACCCGCATTTTGATGCCCTGCAGTTGGCTGGGTTCGGTAATGTCCTTCAAATTGTTGGAAAAAACACGGGCGCCGCCGCCGCCGAGGGAAAGCAGTTTTACGCCGAGATTTTTCTGCGCGTAAACCTCTTTATACTTTTGGACAACCGGCCCCTTGGGATCCATGACCTTGCGGAACTGGTCAAGGTCCTTGTAGAAATACGGCAGGTTGAGGATGCCGATCTCAGGAACCACGGGCGCGGCGGTAGTGGCCCCGCCCACAACCAGATCAAGGGTTCCGGTCCGCATGTCCTCAAACGTGGACTGGTCGGTCCCCAACTGGCCGCCGCCGAAAATCTTGATCTGCACCGCGCCACCGGTTTTGTCGGACATCTCCTTAATCACATAATCCGCCGCGTCGAACCAGGGATGGGGGCGGTTCACAACCGTCGCCATGCGAAGGTTAAATGTCTGCGCGGCCGCGGCGGGTTTATCCGCGGGCTTGTCCCCTTCGGAAGCCCCCCCGGCGGACAACGAGCCTATCACAGCCAAAGCAAAAACGCCAACAAGAATCTTTCGTGCCATAAATACAAACCTCCTTCATTTATGGTTTATAGCAATAATATCCTACTATACAACGATATTTTTTATTGGGCAAGGGCAAAGGGAGGGTGTGTGAAGGGAGGGTGTGCAGAGGGAGGGTGCGGGGAGCCAACAAGTAACAAATAAGAATTTGGGCGCAGCAGATGCATCAGATATAGAAAGAAACCACAGACCACCCCGGCCGGGGAAATGATGCTTTCCCGTCTCTTGCCGGATCCCCGCCCCCCGTCCGTGGGGCCCGTGGCTTACATCGGGGATTATGCCCGCGCGGTCTCCCTGACGCACTTGCTGACGAACAGAAGCCTGTCCAGCGGCGTTGCCGGCAATGCCCCGCAGCCCGGCGCCAGAATCACGCCCCGGCTCTCCCCCCTGTTCCAGGTATCCTCGATTTGGGCCTTGATCTCGTCCTCCGTGCCCTTGGGCAGGGTTTTTATATGGCTCAAGCCCCCGATAAAAGCCTTGTCCTTTACCAGTTTCCGCGCCTCGCCCATGGCCGGGCCGTCGTCGCGGTCGTGCCAGTTGATGGCCTGAACCGGATAATCCAGAAGCTCCCCGAACCAGGTATCCGCGCCGTGGATATGCAGCATGTTGAACCAGGACTTTCCCTTGACCGCGTTCAAAACCGGCAGGTCGTAAGCCTTGACGAAATCGGCATGCTCCTTTGCCGTGATTTTCCTGTTGGACATCTGCGTCGCGAAAAAAATACCGTCCGCGCCCTGCTCCACGGCGGCAACGGCGTATTCGATGGTGGTTTCCGTTATCACTTCCAGGCCGCGCTTTACTTTTTCCGGGCATTCGCGCAGATGTTTGATAAGCGTGTCCGCCGAAGCCAGCTTGGCCGCCGTCGTCATGGGGCTGAACACGGTCTGCACGAAAGGCACGACTTCCCGGCGCATCCTTCTGAACAGCTTCTGGGATTCGAGAATAACGGCGTACTCGCTTTCCGTTCCGCTTTTCGGGGTAATCCTGTCCCAGTCCTCAGGCTTCTGTATGGGCCAGTTGCGGGGTTCGGGTATCCTGTCGAAACCCGGAAAAAGATTAAGCTGCGAACCCCAGTCAATCGTGGAATGCATGCCGTAGGGCATATATTTGACAAAATCAAGATCAAGCTCCCTCTGGTAGCGCAGCGTCAGTTCCGCAAGACGCACCGGCATCCTGTCCTCATTCGGGAAGTGCAGCCACATGCCGTAGGGCAGCCTGTCGGTTTCCCTCATCGCCAAAGCGTTTTCGATTCTTTCCTTGTGTGTCATGTCCTTACATACTCCTTTTTTTTCATTATTGGGCTTTTCCCAAAACTCCCTGAGCCTGTTTCAAAACAAACGCGCGCATTTTTTGCTCCGCAAAAAACCGGGCTTTCCGCTCCAATTCCTCGGATGTGCCAATGCACATCCTGCGGGATTTCCGCTTCAATCCCATTGCGCCCCACGGGCTGGTCACGATTTTGCAAGGCAAAATCGTTGCTCGCCCATGCATCCCGGGCTGGTCACGATTTTGCAAGGCAAAATCGTTGCTCGCCCATGCATCCTGGGTTTTTGGGAAGGCCCTATTTATTGTTTTATTCCTCAAGCATTATCTGGATGATCTCCCTGTCGGTATCCCTCATGCCCTCCTTGCCAATCCGGTTGATGATCCTGATGGTGTTTTCCACCCCCTTGGCGACAAAACCGTCCCCCCCGTAAAACTGGTCGCCGTTTTTGTACATCTCATAGCCGAAGATGCCCGCGTCGACCGCCGAGGCGATCTTGGCCGCGCAGGAAGGCTTTGCCCCGTCGCAGACAATGCCGGAGACTATGGCCAGGGCATTCACAATGGTGTGGCTTATCGCCTCGCCGCGGCCTCCGTCAAGGTACGCTATGCCCGCGCCCGCCGCGGCCCCGGCGCTGACAACCCCGCAGTAGGCCGAAAGCTTCCCGATGCCCGACTTCAGATGTATGGCCACAAGATCGGAAAGCACCAGCGCCCGCAAAAGCGTTTCCCCGTCCGCCCCGTATTCCTTCGCGTATTCCACAACCGGCATGGACGCGGTTATCCCCTGGTTCCCGCTGCCCGACACGATTATCACCGGAAGCCCGCAGCCGCCCATCCGCGCGTCCGACCCCGCCGCTGCCGCGGCCTTTGCCCGCTGCCTGATGTCGCTCCCGTAGCTTTTTAAAAGAATCCTGCCGATGTTCGCCCCGTAGCTTCTCTCCAGGCCCTCGCGGGAGATCGCGGAATTATAGCGGATCTGGGGTTCCAGGATGCCGCGCACGTCAGCCAAGTCCACGGTATCGGCGAAATCAATAATATCCGCCACATTCAAAAGGCTCCTGTCGGTTTCCCGCTCCGCCTGTTCCGCGCCGGTTTTTTCGTACAAAACGGTTCCGTCTTTTTCTTCCAGCACGATATTGGTATGCGCGTCAACGACGCATACCTTCGCGCGGGAGTCCTGCGCGCGCACTTCAATCCGTATTTCAAAAACCCTCGGCGTGTCAGCCAGCCGCACCTCAATGGGGATGTTTTTCAGGAATTCGCCGATTTCCTGTTTCTGCTCCCGCGAAACCTCCGCAATGGCTTCCAGGTATTTTTCCGGCTTTCCCGCCACAATGCCAGCCGCCGCCGCGGCCTTGATCCCTTTCAGGCCCCCGGTATTGGGAATAAGCACGCTCTTCACATTTTTGACGATATTCCCGCTTACCTCGACAAGGACCTTTTCGGGCCGCCTTCCGAGAATCTGCCGGGCGCGCGCCGAAGCGCAGGCTATTGCCGCCGGCTCCGTGCAGCCCATGGCCGGCACAAGCTCCTCTTTTAATATTTGGACATAATTCCTGTACTTGGAATCCTGCCTGAGCAAAGCGTCTCCCTAAAAAACCGTAATGGAATAACAGTACCAGTGAATTTTTTTTTGGTCAATAGAGTTGTTTATAAACCAATGTCAACAAGTTAAGGCCCACACTCAGCCCGTGGGGCACAAGGGATTGCAGCGGAAATCCCGCAAGCCTGCCGCAGGCAGGCTGAGGAATTGGAGCGGAAAGCCCGGTTTTTTTGCGGCATAGGGATTGCCTTGCAATCCCTATGCCGCAAAAAAATGTGCTAACTCGACCAATATGGCCGAAAAAAAGCAAACGCCGATGCCCAGGGTTTCCTCAATGTTTTTTTATGGCAAGAACGTTTTCCCCATGAGGAACTGGTCCACCGCGCGGGCGGCTTTTCGGCCTTCGTGGATGGCCCAGACGACGAGGGACTGGCCCCTGCGGCTGTCTCCTGCGGCGAAAATCTTTTCGTGTGATGTTTTGAAAACGCCGTAGTCGGCTTTGATGTTGCTTCGCGCGTCTTTTTCCAGGCCAAAGGCCTGGAGGGTTTCGGGTTCCGGGCCAAGAAAGCCCAGGGCGAGAAAAACAAGGTCGGCTTTCCAGGTT
>JAISXE010000251.1 GCA_031270615.1 Spirochaetia bacterium | reverse complement strand
GGCAACCGCACGCGAAAGCGTGTTTGTAATAACAAGGCTTCCGGGCAAGAGGCCCTAAAAAACCTGTGGCGTATATATAGGTTAATGGCCGAGCAAAATCGTTGCTCGCCCATGCATCCTGGGCCGGAGCGATAGCGCAGCCCCGAAAAGCCCGGTCTGTGGTTTTCTTCCGCGCGAGGGATTGTAGGGGGCGCGAAGCGCGCCCGCAGGGCCGGAGCGATAGCGCAGCCCCGAAAAGCCCGGTTTTTTTTCGGCCGCGGCCGAAAAAAAACGCGCCCGCATTTTTCCCTTTTGGCCTATTTCTGCGTCAGGTTGTTCACCCCGTCCCAGTCGGCTGCGGGCGGTTCGGCGGCATAGGCGCGGCAGGCGTCCGCGTACAGGCGGGCCGCGCCGTCGTTTTCGTCGCGCTCCGCGAGGGAATGGAAAATTTCCCCAGCCGCCTGGAATGCCCGGTTCTCGTACAGGTCCAGGGCCTGCTCCCAGGCGGCGCGGGCGTCCACGAGGGACTCGGGGGCATCGGCGCGCAGGGCGAGAAGCTCGTAGAGCCGCAGCGGGGTATGCACGCCCACCACCCGCACCCGGTCAAGGCGGCGGCAGAGAAACTCCTCCCCTATTTCGTTCCGGGTGTATTCGCTTATCAGCATGCCGCCCGTGTGGTACTGCTTGTTGACGCCTTCAAGCCGCGCGGCAAGGTTTACCGCGTTTCCCATGATGGTGTAATTCATTTTGCTGGAGGTTCCCATGTTGCCCACGACCATCTCCCCGGTATTTATTCCCATGCGGGTATACAGGGGCGCGGGGTTTTCGGGGTCGAGCCTGACTCCCTTGTCCCGCAGCGCGGCCAGCACGCCCCCGGTGATAAGGCCCTCCCCGACGACACTGCGGTTCAGCTCCGCTTCGGCCTTTTTCATTTGGATGGCGCTGCGGCAGACAAGGGCCGCGTGGTCCGGCCGGTAGACCGGCGCGCCGAAGAAGGCGATGATGGCGTCCCCTTCGTATTTGTCGATGGTGCCCATGTTTTCCATGATGATGTCGCTCATCCGGGTCAGGTAGCGGTTCAGAAGCTGCACGAGCTGCTCCGGGTCGAGCTGCTCCGAAATCGTCGAAAAGCCCTGGATATCGGTGAAGATGGCGCTTATGTGGCGCTTGCTTCCGCCAAGCTGCAAAAGGGAAGGGTTGGCCACAAGTTCCTCCACCACTTCTTTGGAGACGTAGGTCGAGAGGGCCCTGTTGATGAACTGCTTTTCCTTTTCCGAGGCCATGTAGGAGACAAGCTCCCGGGCGATGACCGCGATAAGCGCGGCCAGGGCAGGCCCCAGGGGGGCGAGGAAAACGCCCCAGTAGCGGAACACGGCGAAACAGGCCAGGGCGAAAAGCAAAACCCCGCCCAGGCCCAGGCCCGCGCGGACTGTCGGGGCGAAGCGCCGCAGGGCCAGCATCAGTACCAGGGCCAACAGCGGGCACAGCGCCACGCTCCACAGGATGTCGACGGGGATCAGAAAGGATTCCCGCAAAACCGTGTCCAGCACCACCGCGTGCGTGCCGACATTCACATATTCCCCGTAGAAAGGGTTTACGCCAATATCGGTGGTGCCCGTATCGACCCGGCCCACGATGCAGAACTTCCCCGCGAACATTCCGGCCAGCCGCTCCTGGAGCTCGGCGTACTGCCGCAGCGCCGAGGCAAGGTATTCCGCCGTCTGCGCGATATACTCCGCCTCCTCCCCTATTTTCCCGGCTTCCTGGGGGTAGTCCCGCGCCAGGGCCTGCGCCAAAGCGCGCACCTTCGCCCCGGCCCCCTGCTCCACGAAGGACTGGAGGAGGGCCATGCCCTGGCCACGCAGGGCCAGGCGGCGGCTGAACCAGTCGTCGGATTTTTCCGCCAAAGCCCGGCCCAAAGCCTCCCGCGACTCGCGCAAAAGCCCGCCGCCCTGGGAAATGGCGTGGGGCGCTTCCACGAGGCTTTCGTCGAACTGGGCGAAAAAAGCAAACTGGGCAGCCTCCAGGGCGGCGCGGTACTTTTCGATTTGGGACTCAAGATATTCCAGGTGGGAAAGCTCCGCAAAGGACACATGGGCAAAACTGTCCCGGTAATCGGTCTTGGGCCAGTCCAGCATCATCCGGCCCCTGGCGTCCAGGGGTATCGCGATGTCGCGTTCCCCGCCGCCGCCGGGATGGCGGGCGTTTTGCAGGATGAGCCGCCGTTTTTCAAGGCGGATTCCGGGGCGGCCCAGGTATTCCATAAGGGGCGCGAAGGCAAGCTGCAAGTAAAAATGGCCGCGTATTTTTTGGGCAAGGAAGATCCGCCGCCTGACCCCGTCAGCGTCGATAAACACGTTGGTAAAGCCCGCGCCCCGGGCCGCCTCGGCAAAGGAAGCGATGGGGGGCAGCACGTCCGCAAAATCGCTGTCCCGGATATTTGGGGCCGCGTCCACCTGGTAGGAAAAATTCTTCTCCGCGTGGGACCGCCTTTCGGCCTGCTCGTCCGCCAGGGTCTGGCCCTGCAAATTCAGCGTGGCCCAGGTATGGCCGAACAGGGCCGAGGCCTGGGCGAGGTATGTGTCGTTGTTCCGCGCTATGCCCGAGGTTTTTTGAAAAAGCTCCCTCCCGTCGTTCCAGATAAGCGCGAGGAGCTCCTCTTCGTAGCGGGCAGCCTCCCTGCCGCCAATCCTGCCGCCGCGAAGCGCCTGCAAAAGGTCGGAAACGTTACTGCCGATCTGCGAAAAGGTTCTATCAAAATCCGCCGGGAAGTCCCGGGTAAAGTAAATCTCGTCTATCCCCGCCGGGCCCTTGTCGATAAACTCAATATCGAGTATGGCCGCCGAAACCCCGTATTCCTTGAGCCGCAGGAAGCCGTCCGCCATTACCGCCCTGGGCCAGGGGAAAACCCCGTGGTAGGTGATAGCCGCGTCGTCCACATCGAGGAACACCACATTGTCAATGCGTTCCCGCTCGGGCCTTCCTTTCAAAAAAAAATCGTAGACCCGTTCCTCCAGCGGGTCAAGGACCCCCGCGGCGTACAGCAGGGCAAAGAAGACCCCTGCGGCCACAGCGATAAAAACGTTTTTCAAAACAGACATGGACGGCCTCCTTGTTCGACACCCTAGTATATCATAACCATCGAGCAAAGATCGATATGCCAGGATATACCCAGGGCAACGGCACTTACTTTTTTTGAGTCATATTGATCGGCTTGGCACATTTTTTTGCGGGTGAGCCGCAAAAAAAACGGGCTTTCCGCTGCAATTCCTCGCCCCGCCTGCGGCGGGTCTGCGGGATTTTCGCTTCAATCCCTTGTGCCCCGCGGGCTATTTGCGCTTCGCGCAATTTAATTCTATACAATGATGGTAAACGCCGATGCCCTGGGAGCGGAGAGTGGGGGTGTGGAGAGTGAAGTGATCTTCTTCTCCGGCTGAATAGGCATTTTAATTTAAAACGCGAACTCCGCCATTTTTAGGCTGCTTATGTTCTAAGTCCTTGTATTACAAGGACTTAAGAAAGTATAGGCAAGATAACGTTAGGATGCCTGTATTTTGCTAATTTCATATATAATAAGGAGTTATGCTATAGGCTAGCTAATTTCAGCGGAGTTATGCATTGATATGGCCGCATAACCGCAAATTTTTGCAATTTTTTTCTTGACCAGCCGGAAAATGTGTGATAGGCTTTTTATGTTGTATATACGACTATACTACTATACCAGATAAGGAAGGTGGTATCTATGAAAGCCGATCGTGTTTCCGCGTTATTTTTCATGGCCTTTGCCGTAATTTTGTTCGTTTTTTCACTGCGGTGGCCGTTTCAGGCCGTTTTGTATCCCCGCTTGATAATCATTACGATTTTTACGGTAAGCGTATGTCTTTATTTGTTTACCCGCGATACTTCCACA
>JAISXE010000128.1 GCA_031270615.1 Spirochaetia bacterium | reverse complement strand
CAGACGCCGAGGCCTGGCTGCCGGTCGCCCTGGGACACCAGGTGGAAGAATAAGGGCTTATCCTTAAATAACGCATAATACACAAAGGCAAAGATTTACCACGGACTGCGCGGACAGCGCGTGATTCCGTCCAGGCAACAGGGCGAGAGGCCCGAAAAATTTTTTGCGTATAAAAGCCGAAGGGCCGACAAAAAACCGGGTGGGCCGTGTTGTGTGGTCTTTTGGTTTCTCTATATTCTGTTGCGCAAGGCGGGGAATTATTTGGGGATAGGCTCCAAGCCGCCGCATGGCCCGGGCTTGAGTATGAATAGTTTATTAATGCTTCTGAGGAATTAAAATATCGCATACTGTTAAACCGCATGTCGCATAATTTCACGGAAAAAAATATCAGTGATGGAAAGAACAGGGATTTATCCATGATGGAACAATACGATAGCAATTTATTCACCTACAGAACAAAATATGGACAAATAAAATATCTCCGCAAGGGAATTCTGGAAGCGATAAACAGGAATAAAGAAATGGAAAGGAGGCCGAAGGATTTTAATGTAAGGCAATTTCATGGCGTAATGGACAATTTGCTGAAAGAATATGAAGGGGAAAACCGCTGGCCCCGCTGACCGGGGCCGGCAAACCGGGGCCGCCTGGTGGGGGGCGGGAATCGCCTTCGGCGATTCCCGCTTTTCCTGGTTTTGAGCCGCTTCGTGCGCCGCCGGATTGTGCGCCGGGAAATCGCAAAGCGATTTCCCGGCACCTTGTTGCAGGCAAAATGTCGCGTTTTTGGGGTATAAGCGTGTTCTGTTTTATAGGAGGCGCTTGGCCTGCAAAGCGTCTTTTGGGGCAAAGGCGCGACATTTTGGCCTATCCTGCAAGTCTGGGTGTTGGTTTTTATCGTGGTGGCAGAGGCGCGATTTGCCCCGGCAAATCGCGGGCCGCCTGGTTGTGGGCGGGAATCGCCTTCGGCGATTCCCGCTCTGTCTGGTTTTGAGCCGCTTCGTGGGCGGGGTTTTAAGCAGCGCATTGCCGTGCGGCAATGCGCTGGCCTGGTAGTAGGCAAAATGTCGCGTTTTTGGGCTATAAGCATGTTCTGCTTTGTAGGAGGCGCTTGGCCTGCGAAGCGTCTTTTGGGGCAAAGGCGCGACATTTTGGCCCCATCCTGCAAGTCTGGGTGTTGCTTTTTATCGTGGTGGCCGCGGCCGGCGGGGATAGAGACGCGCATTTGGCTTCGCCAAATGCTGTGGTGGCAGAGGCGCGATTTGCTCCGGCAAATCGCGGGCCGCCTGGTGGTGGGCGGGAATCGCCGAAGGCGATTCCCGCTTTTCCTGGTTTTTAGCCGCGGCTAGTAGTCTTTTTGCTTGGGTTGTGTTCTGCTTACGCTTATGGATGATAAACAAAAGCTCATTTCCGAAATAGAGGGGCGGATACAGGCCAATGAGGAAAGCCTCAAGGATTCCTTTGCCGCCCTGGGCGGGTATGCCGCAGAGGAAGTCGGGGACGCGTTTTCCGAAGGGGAACTGCGCGGCCTTCTGAACCAGATTAAAGAATTCCGGGCAGCCATTGAAATCACCACGCAAACGGGAAAGCGTATTCTGGAAATCGAGGACAGGCTTGAAGAGATCCACAAGTCGTTGCGCCGCCTGGAAAACGAAGGCCAGAGGCTTGAGAAGGAGCATCTTCCCGTGTATGAGGAATTCGGCAGGGTCTGCGCCGGTTCCTACGCGGAAAGCGATCTGCCGCCCGAGGCGCGGGAGGTTTTTCTCTCCATACAGGAACTGCGGCAGAAGGAGGCGTCCGCGAATGAGGAAATCGCGAACCTGAAGGAGTCCTCAAAAGACAAGCCTTTTTTGTCCAGGGTTTTTGGAAACGGGAAGGCGGCGGTCCTGGGCTCGTCACTCAATTTCAAGCTGAAAAATCTTGGCAAACTGTACCAGACCCTCGGCAGGATTGTCCTGGGCTCGCTTGAGACAATTCCGCCCGAGGCCTTCCTGAACGTGTACCGCACGAACCGGAAGCAGCTCCAGGACAACGAGGCGGAGGGCGGCAGACTGAAGGGGGAGGTGATTTCCCTTGAACAGGAACTTGAGTCCCTTGGGGTGGAAAGGCGTTTCCAGAAACGCCTGAAGGACCTGGAACTCCAGAACGAAAAAAACTTCTCCAGCCTTGAGCAGCTTCTCGTCTCGGCAGGAAAGGAAATATTCGAACACCATAAAGACTTCCGCTCCGGCAAGGCCGAAGCGGTTGTGGAGGACATCCATCTGTGCATGCAGCGCACGGCCGAATATGCCGAAGAAAAAAAGAAACTGGAAGCGGCCGTCGAATACGACAAGCTCACCCGGAAGCTCCACGATATGCGGGAAGCCCTTGAAAACGAAGAGAAGGCCGCCTCTTCCCACCGGGCCGAGGCGGAAAGGCTAAAAGACGGGATTGCGAAAACGGAAAAAGAGCGGGAAAAGTTTGAACACTTGAGCCGAGGGGAAAAACGGCGAAAACATGACGGAAGCAGCAAAACAAAAGAGTGACGCGGATACCCCGCCCCCCTTTTACGTCGAATACGGGGTAAAGGAGCGGGAACAGTTTCTGTCCGATCTGGGGAACTTCTCGCCGACGCAGTACGAGATATTCCAGACCCTCTGCAAAATGTGGCAGCCGGAGATCCCTTACGCCAAATTCATGAACCAGATATCCGGGGCAATCAAGAATGTGGGCGCGGAGCTGGACAGGGTGCTGGGCCGGCTGTCCCAGAAAAAATACGGACTCATAAAAATCCACTACGCCTCCGGCGAGCAGATACGCGACGGCATCATCCTCACCGAACCCGCCTCCCCGCGTTTTTTTTATTACGCCATCCAGAACGAATTGGAAACATTCTTTAACGGCAGGGGGGAAAACATCCCCACCGAGGATTATCTTGAATCCTGCGGCGCGAAACCCCCGTCCGCGCAGGAGCTGGAACAGGGAAAATATTCCCTCATTTTTGAAGACGCGAAAGGGAAAACCGACTACACAATCTACCGGCTGGCCTTGCCGAACAAAAAGGCGCTGCTCCTCCCCGCGGGCGGGGGAATGCGGTTTATCAATTTCTGCCTCGCCAAACTGCGGGAATTCCTTGCGGACAGCAATATGGCCGCGGGAGTCGCCAGGATCCAGCAGATATCCATGAGCGAGCTGGCCAAGCGCTCCGAAAGCAAAGACCCCCTGGTGATTCTTGGCATCGCGAAGGCGATCCAGCAACTGCGCCATGATGCCGTGGAAACAAAACGGATGCAGGTTTCAGAGATGGTCTTCAACTGCATGGTCATCCTCGCCTGCCTTATCAGCCGCAACATCGAGGAAGTGAAACGCAAAAGAAACGCCGAGGAAGATATGGCGCGGGACAAAAACGCCCTGATCCGCCTGATTGAGGGGGAAGGCGACCCGGTGGTTGGCGAAAAGCGTTTTGCGGAACTCGTGAACACGTTTAAGGATAAATACAAAGACAATTTTGAGAGCTTCCACAGGCAGTTCATGGATGAGGTCCTCTCGCCCCAGGGGGATGAAAAAATCCCCGTCATCATTCCCATCGGCGATTCCTATATCCACCGGAACAACTTTTTCCAGATTTTTGTAAGCCGCCTGAGCATCTTTCACGGAACCGCGGAGCAGTTTACCGTAAAAAACATGGAACAGATCCTGCGCACAAACAACAAAAGCGGGAACGCCATCTTTTACAGCAGGGAAAACTTCGACACCGAACTGAAAGCCCTTTTGCGGCAAAGCGATCCCCGCCTGTATGAAATATTCAATAACCCGAAAATCCTTTCCGAGGCCATTATCCACACCCTCAGGGCAAAAAAGAAAACGCGGGATATCGAAACCCTGGAAGGCGCGCTGGGCAAATACTTCACCAGCCAAACCATGCATCTCAAAGGGCTTTCGGTCATCCTGAATATTTCCCTCCTTGATATTTTCCACCGCGCTTTCGTCCGCCTCGCGTGGTGGCGGCAGCTTCTCCTGAAATTTTCGGGAAAATACGCAAGCTACCAGGATCAATACGCGCGGCAGGGTAACAAAGGCCTGCCCCCCCCGTCCGCGCGGCAGCAGGCCGGCGATTCGGCCCGGTCCGTTCCCGGGACCCTTTTGCCGGAACCCGCAGGCGGCGCGCCCCCTGTAGGCACGCAGGCGCAGCGGCGCCAGAGGAAAGGCCCCCAAAATATCAAGAAAAAAGACTATACAAAACGGCAGCAGGAAAACGCCTGGAATGAGTTCTCAAAAACAATCCGGCCCGGCAAATAAGCGCGAAAAAGAAATCTGGGTTATTTACAACGCGTGGCTGCGCGGCGGGCGGGCAAAAAGCGAAACCGGCTCGGACGACCGGATCTCCGAAGCCGCGGTGGAAGACGAGCTGCGCCCCGTCGCCGAGGGCCTTGAGGAGCTGGGATTCTCCCCCGAGGTATACGCGCTTTCCTCAATCCTCGATCTGGTCATGCGCATAAGCGGGACGGGAAAGCCAAAGCTCATCTTCAACCTGGCGGAGGGCTTCAGGGGCGCGGCCGCGAAGGAAATGAACGTGGCGGCGCTGTTTGAGCTTCTGGACATTCCCTACACGGGAAACCCCGCGCGGACCCTTGCCGCCGCCCAGGACAAAATACTCACCAAAAGGCTTCTGGTCTCGGCGGGAATCCCCACGCCGCGCTGGAAGGTTTTCCAGGGCGGGGAATTCCCCTGCCTGGGGGATCTGTCCTACCCGCTCATCGCGAAGCCCGCCCGCGAGGACTCAAGCCTTGGCATCCGCGCCGGCGGGGTGTTTTCCGACCTCCCCGGCATACGGCAGGCCGCGCAAGGCATCTTCGGCACCTACAGGCAGCCCGTCCTTATCGAAGAGTTCATCGACGGCAGGGAAATCGGCGCGGCCATCCTGGAAACCGAAGGCAGGCAGGCCGTCCTGCCCCTGTCGGAAATCCTTTTCGACGGCCTGCCCCCAGGCGCCCCGAGGATAACAAGCTACGAGGCAAAGTGGCTCGCGGACAGCGTTTTTTACACGGGAACCCCCGCAGTGTGCCCGGCAGCCGTGGAAGCCGGCCTGAAAGCGCGCATCGAAAAAACCGCCGTGGAAGTCTTCGCCCTGCTGGGCGGAAAGGACTATGGCCGCGTGGACTTCCGCGTTGACCCGGCCGGAAATCCCTTCGTCCTGGAATACAACCCCAATCCGGACATCTCCCCGGCGGGCGGCTTTGCCCGCTCCCTGGCCGCGGCGGGCATCGGGTTCCGCGATTTTCTGGACATCCTTGTGCGGAACAACCGCCATGGCTAAAAACGGGCAGCGCGCGGACCTGGTGATCCACCCCCTGCCCAGGCAGGAGCGCGGCGCCATTCTGGAAATCCTTTCGCAGTGCGGAAACTTTACCGGGGAGGAACTGTCCATCGCCCAGGAGCTTATCGACACCTGGCTGGACAAACCAGGGCAGGGGGACTACACCGCCTTGAGCGCGCTGCTCGGCGGCGCCGTGGCGGGCTACGTCTGTTTCGGCCCCACCCCGGCGACCCAGGCCACCTGGGACCTGTACTGGATCGCCGTCGCGCAGGGCCTGCAGGGTTCCGGCATCGGGAAAAAGCTGCTCCAGTCTGCCGAGGTGCAGATTGCCTCGCGCGGCGGGCGCACAATCGTCATCGAGACATCCTCCACGGAAAAATACCGCCCTGCCCGGGGCTTTTACGAAAAAAACGGCTACGCCCTCGAGGCCCGCATCCGCGACTTCTACCGCGCGGGCGACCACAGGCTCATTTATGTGAAGAGGATGCAGGCAGGGGGCAGTGACGAGAAAAAAGAAAACCGCCGGCCCCACGGAAAATACCGGCTGCCTGATCGAAATTCCTGACTTTTGCCAGTATCCGCCAGTGCCGTCCGTGGTTCATTCCTTAGCCCGCGGCAGCCGCCTTCAGGACAAACGCGGCTTGCAGAGTATCTCGTGGACCTTCACGGCGAAGATTTCGCTCGCGTGGGCAGGGGTCAGGACAAGCGCCGTATCCGCGCCCGTTCCCGTACCGCCGACGGCGACAACCGGCGTCCCGTAGGGCAGAAGCCCGCCGTCGAGGGCCATAACGGAAACCTCCACGCAGACCTTCACGCCCTGGCCGAAGATCCGCAGGGTGTGGGCGATGATCTCCACCGGATACGCGCCCTGGAATTTGCGGCTGATCGCCCGCTCCGCGCCGGAAAGCGCGTGCGCCGCCGTATACACCCGAAAGCCCGCCCCTTCAAGCTGCCGCCTCGCCTCGCCGGACATCTCGTTTTTGCCCTTTTCCACAAAACCGTCCACATGGGTCACGCACACCAGGCCCCCGGAGTATCCGGCCCGCGCCGCCTCCTGCGCAAGAAGCAGGGCCGTCTTCCCCGTGTTAGACGAAACGACCATATAGGAAATCCCCCGCGCGGCAGCCTCTCTCGCCGCCGCCTCGAGCGTCCGCGCCGTGCAGGCGGGACCGCTTGTCTCAAAACACAGCATGGGGACAGTATAGCGCCGAAAAAAAATATCCACAAGCCCGGGAGTGAGAAGTTAATCAGTAACAGGAATTGGGCGCGGTCCCGCCAAAGGCGGGAACCGGGCTTTCCGCTCCAATTCCTCGGCCTTGCTCCGCAAGCCCTGCGGGATTTCCGCTTCAATCCCTCGCGCATGGGCGACCAGCCAGGTT
>JAISXE010000098.1 GCA_031270615.1 Spirochaetia bacterium | reverse complement strand
AGCCCGTGGGGCACAAGGGATAGAAGCGGAAATCCTTTTGGCGCAGCCAAAAGATTGGAGCGGATAGCCCGGTTTTTTGCGCCTGGGGGCGCAAAAAATGTGCAAAAATGATCAATGCGATTGAGAAAAGTAAACGCCGATGCCCTGGATCTTTTTCTTAACTTGTTGACAGTGTGCGGTTTCCCGGTCTGCCCGCAATGGCGGGAAATTGGTAATATCGATAGTATTTTTCAGGCAGGCTTTCAGTCCGGGGGCAGGTTTGACAGAATCCGGCCGATAAGGGAGCGGCTGCGGCCGCGTATGAACTCCGACAGGCCGGGCTGCTTGTCTTCGAGGTTTGTTTCCAGGGTTTGCAGGAAAGCCGCTATCTCGCGCGCGGGAAGGGGAATCTTGCGGCCGACAAGGTGCGTTTCCAGGTCGCGGCTGCGGTAGATGTTCAGGTGGTTCGATCCTATGGCAAAGCGCAGGTCGGTGATGATCGCGCGGCTTGTCCGGGCAATGGCTGTGAAGACCAGCATGTCTTCGAGGCCTAAAACGGTATCCGGGCCGATGCGCCGGAAGAGCTGGATGTTCCAGTTTTCCAGGGGGATGCGGATGCGGGTAAGCACTTCGTCGGGCGCCATGAGGAGTTTCCCGTCCAGGCGGGAATTGGTGGCGGGGACCCAGCGGGAGCCGCCCGCCCTGCGCAGCTCGAGCCGCGCGTCAAGGATGTGCAGCGCGGGATGGGTTGACATGCTGCGGCCCTGGATGCAGATGTTCCCCCCAAGTGTCGCGAGGCTGCGTATGCCCGGCGTCCCTATCGATTCAAGCGTGTCCAGAAGAATCTGGGGCAGGATGTTTTTGCCGGCCGCGAGGATGCGGTTTATCGGGACACAGGCCCCGATGTCGATGCGGCTTTCGCTGCGGCCTATGCGGTGAAGCTCCTCAATCGCGGAAAGGGATATTAGGGCCTTGGGCAGTTTCAGGAAGCGGGAGCCCTGGTTGCGCAGGAGCCATGTCCCGCCGGCCACAGGCGTGGCGTCGGGCCGCTGCTTGCGTATGGCAAGAAGATCGCCCAGGGTCTGGGGGAAAAAAACCGTTGTCTCCTCCCGCGCGCGTTTCTCCCCGTCATCGGTAATTTCAACGCTGGCTGTCATGGTTTCTTTGCCTCCTGTGGGACACGGCGGCCTGCACCCCCTGGACGAGGAAGCTGTTCGCCGTGCATCTGCAGCGGACTCCCGCCATGGCCTTGCGTATCTGGGACTCGGAGGGCGAGGGGCTGCCCTCCAGCAGTTTGTAGGCGCTCAACATTTTCGCGGAGGCGCAAAAACCGCAGGGCTTGACGCCCGCTTCGAGGAAGCCCTTTTCGATGTCGGCAAACTCCGGGGTGCCGCGCAGGCCCTCTATGGTGACGATGTTCCCCCGGAAGGCGGAAAAAACCGGCAGCATGCAGGCGGGGACAAGGTCCTTATTCAGGAGGACAAGGCAGTACCCGCACCTGCCTTGCAGGCAGCCTTCTTTTGTGCCCAGGAGGCCGAAGTGTTCGCGCAAAATATGGACCATGCGCGTGTCGGGCGTGCTTTCCGCGCTTACTTCCTTTCCGTTCAGGGTAAACGAGATTTTCACGCGAAGGCCTCTCTGGCAAGCATCTTGCCGTCAAGGCAGACAGGTATCCCGGTGAAGGGCAGCCCCGACACCTGGCTCAGGGCGTTTGTGTATGCCGCGGGGATGCAGGCGTGGGGCAGTTCCCCAATCCCTTTGGCGGACGCCTTTGCCCCTTCTTCAAGGAATTCTATCATAGGCGGGGGCACGTCGCAGCAGGTGGGGATTCTGTATGTGGTAAACTGGCTGCGGGGTATCTCGCCGTCCACATAGTTCAGGTGCTCGAACACGCTCCAGCCGATGGCATCGCTTATGGATCTTTCAAGGTTCCTCCTGGCCTCCGTCCTGTTCAGGATTTTCCCGCCGTCGACGGCCATCCAGATGCCTCCGATTTCAGGGATCAGGGTAAGGGGGTCCACGCGCAGTTCCACGACCGCGGCGGCCCAGGACAATTCGATGAAGGGCTTGCCGGTGAAACCCCTGTCCTCCCACACGCACGAGGACGGCAGGCGGTAGGTCTTGGAGACGGAAAGGGGCAGGGGGCTGCGGAAACGCTTTTTTTTGAGCAGCTCGCAGCAGTCCGCGAGCAGTTTCGTCATTATCGTGATTCCCCGCGAGAAAATCGCGGGGCCGCCGTCTTTGCCGCCTTCGGTTCGCAGGGGGACGGTATGGATGTCCTTCACCGGCGTGCCCAGGGACTGCGAGGCTGTCTTTTTCCATATCTCAAGCAGGGAGCCGCTTCCCGCCACGGCGGGCTGGGAAATGGTGAGTTTGCCCTCGGTGTCCATGGAAAGCTCCAGCGATACCGCCAGCTTTTCCTCCTCCGTCGCGAAAAAGCCGGAACTCTGGCATCCGATTGCTATGCCGATCCCCTTGAGGTAGTCCGGCTGCCTGTTCGCGCCCATCCTTCTTTTTTGCGCGAATTCAAAGGCCGTGTGCTTGCGGTTGAAGTCGGACATTCCCGCCACCATGTCCAGAAGCCCCGGGGGGGGCAGGTTGTCGCGGGGCAGGGGTCCCGAAACCGGGGCCTTCGTTTTGCAAAAGAGGTTCGCCTTCTTCCAGTCTATGGGGTTTTTCCCCGCCGCCAGGCGGAGGCTTTCCGCGAGGGTCTCGGCGGCGAAAAGGCCCATGGCGCTCCCCATGCCGGTAAAAGGGCCCAGGGGCGGGAGGTTTGTTTTTACGGCGCGGACCTCGATGCGGACATTGGGGCAGTGGTAGGCCCCCAGCGCGGCGAAGGCGGCCCTGTCCGCAGTCTGTTTTGCGAACACCGGGTACGCGCCAAGGTTAAGAAGGATGCCCACGTCGGCAGCCACAAGGTTCCCGTCTTTGTCCTGGCTCGCCCGGTAGCGCAGAAGCGAGGGCGTGCGTTTCGGCGAATAGCGGAAATCCTCTTCCTGGGAAAAAAGAATCCTGGTGTTCTTCCGCGTCAGCCAGGCCGCAAGGGCGCCGTAGGCCGCTATCAGCGAGGGGTACCAGACTTTCCCGCACAGGGACCTGTCCGGCGATTCGGGAACCGTCACGGAGACAAGCTCGCGGGGAAGCGCCAGGACCTCGCACAGGCTCGTATGCACATGCACGGGCCAGCGGCTGGAAGTAAAAATCTGCAAAGAGGACGTGTCCCCGACCCAGCGGACATACGCGCCGTGGGGTTCCGCGTAACAATGCTCCTGAAGGCCCGTGTCGTACTCCCGCACGATGGTCTGCCCCTGCCCCGGATCGCCCCCTCCCGTTTCGGCGGCAGCCCCGCGCTCGATGAGCCGCGTGTAGCAAATGTTTTCGGGCCTCAGGTCCTCAAAACCGTAGTGCGGCGTCTCCTCGGCGTAGTCAACCACGACCTGGCCGATAAGATCGTCCAGCACCCTCTCGTCCGGCCCCACAAGGAGGAGGATGGGTTCCCCCTTGTAGCGCAGCTCGCCCGTGCTTAAAACGGGAACCTGCGCGCCCAGAACGGAGATGCTGTTTTTGCCGGGGATGTCCTTCGCGCGGATGATCGTGACCTCGGGCGGCAGTTCCGGGAAAACCATGCCCCGGATTTTCCCCCGTGAAATCCGGGAGCGTTTTATCCTGATGCTCAGGGCCGTTTTGTCCCTGATGTCCTCGATGAAAACGCTGCGGCCCTGAAGAATTTTCTGGACACCCATAGTCTCGCTTTTCATATCCTGCGCCCCGCCTCCGCCGTGCTTAACACCGCCTCTATTACCCGCCGCACCTGGCCTTCCGTCATCGCGGGATAAATCGGCAGGCTTATCACCTGCCGGTAGGTTGCATACGCCACGGGAAAATCCGTTGCCCTGAAGCCGTAGCGTTTTTCATAATAGGGATGTATATGCAGGGGGATAAAATGCACCGATGTCCCTATGCCCGCCTCCTGGAGCTTGTCGATAAAGGCGTCGCGGCTTATCGAAAGCTTTTTTTCGTCGACACGCAAAAGGAAAAGGTGCCAGGCGTGGCCCTCGCTGTCCCCCGGCGCGATAAGGCAGTCCATCCGCGCGAAGGCCTGGCGGTAGCTCCGCGCTATCGCCTTCCGCTTTTCCAGAAACTCCCCGGCGCGCCGGAGCTGCACCCTCCCCAGGGCCGCCGCAATGTCCGTCATGTTGTATTTGAACCCCGCCTCCATAACCGCGTAGCGCCAGGAAGCCCCCTGCTCCGTGTAACGGTTCCAGACCTCCCGGTCGATGCCGTGGAGCCTCATCATGCCCATGCGCTCCGCGGCCTGCCGGCTCTTCGTCACCACCATGCCGCCCTCCCCCGTGGTAATCGTTTTTGTCGCATAAAACGAGTACACGCCAGCCTCGCCGAGGGTTCCCGCGAAACCCTGCGGCGTCACGGAGGGGAAGGCGTGCGCCGCGTCCTCCACAAGCGCAATGCCGTGCTTCGCCGCCAGCTCCGCGAGCCTCCGCATCCCCCGCACCTCGCCGCCGACGTGGACGGGTAGGACGGCCCTGACTTTTTCCCCCTCCCGCGCAATCGCCTCCTCAACGCCCGCCGGATCGAGATGGAAAGTCCCCGGCGCTATATCCACGAAAAGGGGGTCCGCCCCCAGGTGGCGTATAACACCGGCGGTGGCGGTGAAGGTGTAGGGGCTGGTGATAACCTTGTCGCCCGGCCCCACGCCCAGGGCTTCCAGTGCAAGGTGCAGGCCCGCGGTCGCGGAACTCACGGCCAGGGCGTGGGGGGACCCAACGTAGCGGGCGAACTCCTCCTCAAAGGATTTTGCCTCCCCCGCGGTGGTTATCCAGCCCGAACGCAGGACGCGCAGCACGGCCTCTTCCTCCCCCCGGCCGATGTCCGGGCGGGCGAAGGGAATAAAATCAGTATTCCGGTTCATGGTCCGGGACTTCCAGATTGGGGACTGCGCCTGCAAGGATCTCCCTCAGTATCCTGCGGTTGCGGTACAGCCCGGGCCGGGCGGGGTCGCGGAAGCACACGGGCCGCAGCCTCGCCAAAAGATCCTCCGCGGGGGGAAAGGGCTTCCCCCCGCGGATGACGCGGTTGATCTTCCGGTAGCGCGTCGCCTCCATCTTCTCGCCCGCCTCCCGCAAATCCTCGCTCAACTTCTCGCCGGGGCGAAGGCCCACCGGCACGATGGGAATATCCTTTTCCGGCTCAAAACCGTAAAAGCGTATCATCTGCTCGGCAAGGTCCTTAATCAGAAGCGGGTCGCCCATATCCAGCACATACAGGTTGCCCCCCTCGCCGACCCCCCCGGCCTGCAGCACCAGGGAAGCCGCCTCGGGAATCGTCATAAAGAAGCGGCTCACCTGCGGGTGCGTTATGGTCAGGGGGCCGCCTTTGAGTATCTGTTTCTGGAAAAGCGGGACAATGCTCCCGCGCGAACCCAGGACATTGCCGAAACGCACCACGATAAAATCCAAAGCGTTTTTCGCGCGGGCCTGCACGACGATCTCCTCCGCGATCTTCTTGGAGGCCCCGTACACGGAAACCGGGTTCACGGCCTTGTCTGTCGAAATAAACACGAAGCGCTGTATCCCCGCCCCCGCGGCCGCATCCACCAGATTGCGCGTGCCGAAAACATTGTTGCGTATAACCTCCACGGGATTCGCCTCCGACATGGGGACGTGCTTGTACGCCGCGCAGTGGAAAATCACATCCGCCTTCAGCCGGTCCAGAATAAAGCGCGTGTAGTCCTCGTCCTTCAAATCGCCGATGACGGGCACGATGGTCGCCTTCTCGCCCACGCCCTCCTCCTGGAGGATGCGCAGCTCCCTGTCGATCTCGTAGATGCTGTTTTCCCCGTGGCCGAAAAGGTACAGGCGCGAGGCCCCGCCGGAGAGCAGTTGGCGCGAAAGCTCGCTCCCGATGCTGCCCCCCGCCCCGGTAATCAGCACCCGTTTCCCCCGCAGGTACGCAAGGCTCTTTGTCAGATTGATAGTAACCGGGCTGCGCGCCAGAAGGTCCTGGGGGTCTATCTCCCGCGCCTGAATCAGGTGCGCCGCGCCTTCCACGATTTGGGAGATCCCCGGCAGGATGCGGATCTTCGCGTACTCCGCCTTTTTCAGAAGCTGGAAAACATCCTTCAGTTTTTCGCGCGAAGCCCCCGGCATGGCGATAAGCGCCTCGTCCGCGGGCGTCTGCCGCAAAAGGGAAACCACCTCCCCCACAGGCCCCAGCACCGGAACCCCGTCGATCTTTGAACCGATCTTGCCCGCATCGTCGTCCAGAAACGCCACGACCTCCCCGAAAATGCCCTTGGCCCGAATCTCCGAGGCAATGGCCGTCCCCGTGAAACCCGCGCCGATGATATAGATGCGCCTGCCCTTCTTGCTCTCGGCCATCAGAACCTCTCCCCTGCGGACGCGCGTTCCCCGCCTGCGGCCTCGGGTATCTTCTCGATAATCTCGATACCCACGTCCACAAGAAAACTGTCGCCGTACATATCAAGCCGTATTTTAGCCCGGCTCTTGCGCCTGTCAACCTTGACGATACGCCCCTCCAGCCCCTTCATCGGGCCATTCAAAACCTGGATACGGGAATTCTCGTCAAAGATGACCGTGGAGCATTTGACAATCTCGCCGTAAGAAAGAAAATGCAGCAGCAGCTCCCTCTCCACGCCCGCCAGAGGCTGTATGTCGTGGTTGCTCGTCAAAAAACGGAAAAACCCCGGCACCTTTTTGATCCTCCAGTATGTTTCCGGCGAAACCTCGCTGCCAAAAAGAAAAATATAACCGGGAAAAAGCGGCGCCAGTTCCTGCCGGTATCTGCCCCCGCGCCGCACCTTCAGCATCCTGCGGGGGAACACCAGCCGCAAGGGCTGCGCCGCGCCATGTTTTTCCGCGAGGGCCATGAATTTGCCCTCGTCCCGGGTCCTCACCTGAACCGCAAAATAATTCATAGTATCCGTTTTAAAATACCACGTCCGGGAAAAAATTGGAAGAGTCAGGATTGAACCACTGGCCTCGCGGACAAAAGCCCGATAACCACTCCCCTCCCCCACGGGCTTCACAGACTTTTGTCTTGGAATTCTTTTTTTTCCTGTCCGTGTCCTGTCCGCCTTGTCCCTGCGGTCCGTGGTTTCTTTTTGCGGTATATCGCAAAAACATAGTATTTTCCTGAACTTTTTGCAATATACTGCAAAAACTGTTGACAGCCCCAATCGAAAGGATTACACTTGAATCATGGAAAAACCCAATGTAATAACCAGAAAAACCTATCTGGACAGGCTTGTCGGCTTCAAGGACAAGCAGCTTA
>JAISXE010000033.1 GCA_031270615.1 Spirochaetia bacterium | reverse complement strand
TCGCAGTCGCGGTTTATTGGCCTTCCGCGATTTCCCTGCTTGCCGCAATAGGGCGAAGCCCCGCAAATCTCGCAATTTCCGTGCTTGAAGCCGTCAGTGGTTTTTGCCGGGGCGTAGCCACGGCAAAAACTGCCGTGGGCTGAAAGCCCCGTGTCGGTGAAACGCAGGCGGCCTGCCGCCTATGCGCCAGGGATTGGAGGGGGCGCTGAAAGCGCGCCCGCAGGGCCGGAGCGATAGCGCAGCCCCGGAAAGCCCGGTTTTTGGCGCTTCGCGGGTTGGTCGCGATTTTGCATGCCCCGGCAAACGCACGCGAAAGCGTGTCTGTGATAACAAGGTTTCCGGGCAAGAGGCCCTAAAAACCTTTGGCGTATACATAGGTTAATGGCCGAGCAAAATCGCTGCACGCCTTTGCATCCGCCAAAAAGGCGCCCAAACTTTTTTTTTGACAGTTCACGAAACTCGAAACGGGAATGGAGCGGGGGCCATGGATCCCGCGTTAGGCCAAAGAATAAGGGAAACCACCGACCACACTGAACTGCGCACGGATTTTTACCTTTTGCCGGTAACGCCGGGGGCCTGGAAATTCAGAAGCTCCCAGCGAGATACCGTTCCGGTTAGGGACAACTGGTATACCCCGCAGTGGCCCATGGGAAAAAGGGGGAACCAGGAGTCGCCTCCGGAGGCCGCGCGTATGAGCCACTGGAAAAAGCCCGCGTGGGTGACGGCCAGGAGGCCAAAACGGGAAGGAGGCGCGGGGGCCTCCCCACGGGCAATGGCGGCTGCTTTTTGAACCAGAGTCTCCCATGCGGCTGTTGCCCGCTGTTTCAGGGCGGGGATTTTTTCCGTCCCTTCCACGGCTTCCCAGCTTTCCGCCTGAAAGCGCGGCCACAGTTCGGGATATTTCGCGGCGGCGTCCGCGAGGGCAAGCCCCGTATAGATCCCCGTATCCATTTCCAGAAGCTGGGGCAGGGACACGGGGGGCGCAAGCCCTGCGGCCTGGGCCGCGATCCGCGCCGTTTCGGCCGCCCGTTTCAGGGGGCTGCAAAATACGCTTTGGATGTTCCGGCCGGCAAGCCAGATGCCGGTTCTGCTTGCCTGTTCGCGGCCCTCCCCGCTTAAAGGATAGTCCAAATGCCCCTGAACGATGTCTTGTTTGTTGCCTTCGCTTTGTCCGTGCCGAAGCAGGAAAAAGTCTGCCGTCCCCCGAAAATCCTTCAGCGGGGAAAAATCAACCATCGCCGCAGCCTCCGCCGTTTTTTTCCGAAGCGGCCCAACGGCCACCCCCGCGTTTCATGGCGAAAATAGTTTCCATGTTCCATACAAAGCCTTCATGCAGGGAGCGCGCGAGTCCCAGCAGCTCCGGGGGGAAGTCCCCGCTTTCAAGCCCCAGGCCCGATGTCATGAGGCTTTCCAGAAGCAGCTTCGCGGCAAGAAAGCGGCGGAATTTGTTTATTCCGAAGATGAGCGGATCGGGCAGGAGGCCGATGATTTCCCAGGTAACCTGCTCCGCCTGGGAGTAGCGGCCCGCGTCCTTGTCCTGGTCGCTCCAGCGCAGGGGGATGCCGCCGCGGATTTCGTCAATATGCGGAACAAGGTAATCCAGATCGAAAAGGCCGGTGGCCGCGTTAAACAGGATGGGTTTTCCCGCTTTTTCGGCGTCCGCGATGTCCCCCGCGTTGAGGGCGGGGCCTATGTCCGCGCAGGTAAGCCTGCCGCCTGAGTCCCGCACAAGGACGCCGCCTTTTGTGTCCACCGCCGTCTTGAAGGCAAACTCAAAGCCCGCGGGCTTCCCCGACAAGGCCAGAACCGCGAGGCTGGCCGGATCGGGAACAAAGCCGAGGTTGTCGATATTGCCCAGGTACACGAAGCGTTTTCCGTCTTCGCGAAGGCCGCGGTACACGTCCTTCAAAACGAGAAAGTTCTGCCCGTGCCCGCCGGGAAGGCCAAGGACGGAGTCCTCCTTCCCCCATGCGCGGGTAAAAATCCCCTTGCGCCCTCCCCCGGAGGAATGGGTGAAAGCCGCGATGAGGGGCTGCACGCCGGTCCTGACCCGCGTGATGCCGATGCCGGTTTCCGCGATAAGGCTCTCAAGCAGCGGGCTTTTTTCGTATAAGGCCAGGGCCTCCCCGACCTCGCGGCTGGTAAAGACGCTTGTCATCTGGAAGACCGGCGCGAGGGGGGGCAGGCTGCCGGGCCGGAAACCGGCGGGGTAGGCGCCGGGGCGGGAGGCCGCCACGGCCCGCCAGAGCTTTGCTTCCAGAAGGAGGCGCCTGAGTTTGAGTTCCAGAAAACTGTATCCCGGGCTGCCGTCCGGGTTCGCGTAGGCGGGGCTTATGCCCTTGGGCCTGCCCCCGGCGAGCGCCGCCGACTCCATGAAGGGGGTTTTTAGGAGTCCAAAGAGTTTTCCGTTCAGGGCCTCGTTTTTTTTTGTATCGCAGTAACTTGTCGCGGAGCCCCCGTTCAGAACGCCGAAGGACACATAGGGGAATAAAAGCCGGCCGATGGTTTTCAGGCCCTCCAGGGGGAAATGGAGGTTCCCGTCCGGGGCAGGCATGGCGAAATCCTCAAGGCGGATTCCCGGTACAAGCGGCGAAAGCCTGTCTTTGGCCTCGCGGGCCGGGACCGTGTATCCCTCAAAATGGGTCATGTCGAGTATCGTTTTTTTGTCCGGGGAAGGAAAATCCGCGACCCGCAGGGGCCGGGTGTCCGCGCGGCGTTTGGAATTCCACGCATCAAGTATTTCAAGCGTCAGCCGCGCGTCGATGTTCTGTTCCGCCATGGACCGCAGGACCGCCGGGGCAAGGCCGCGCGGCGCGGGGGAGTCCGCCACTATTCGCCCCCCATAAGGCAGCGCGCGGCATTGCCCGCGCCCCGGAGGCTTGCGCCATAGTCCCTGATGATATAGACGGGGATGGATTTCAGGAGGTCCCGTATTTTGGGCCTGTACGCGGCAAGAAAACCCTTCATAAAAGCCCCGTCCTCCAAAAACCACGCCTCGGTTTTCCCCACGATTCCCCCCGCCAGATACAGGCCGGCCGTGGGCAGGAACGTAACCGCGGCATTATACGCAACCCGCGCGTACATGCGCACAAAAAGCCGCATGATGTCCGCGCAGCCGGGATCGCGGGCGGCGCGGGCGGCGATGCGGGCCGGTTTTTCCCCGTCCGGGAGGGCGGCGATTTCGCTGAATGCTTCCGAAAGGCGCCCCGTGCCTTCCGCCTTTTCCCGGAAAAACCCAAAAAGGTTTATCAGGCCCTGGCCGGAAACAAAAAGTTCCGTCTCTGGAATCGAGCCGATGCGTTTTTCTACCCAGGCGCGCAGCTCCCGCGACAGCGGATCCGTGGCCGCGAAGTCCGTGTGCCCGCCTTCCGAGGCAATGGCCGTAAACCCGCCACCTGTTTCCGCAAGGCAGCCGATGCCCAAACCCGTACCCGCGCCGACAACAGCCCTGATTTTCCCCGAAGGGGAAGGCGCCCCGCCGCCGCGGCAGAGGGGCGTGATTTCTTCGGGATTGTGAAGGTCCAGGAGGGGCAGCGCGTAGCCCAGCGCGGTAAAATCGTTGATGATTTTTACCCGCATCCCAAGCTCCGCCCCAAGATCCTCCCCGCTGATGGTCCACGGGACATTGGTCATGACGCAGCGGTTTTCCGCCACCGGCCCCGCAACGCACAGGCACGCCTTGCGCATAACAATGCCGGGGAGTTTTCGCCGTATTTCCCCTATGGCCTCGCGCGCCGCCTGCGCGAGGGAAGGAACGGCCCGCGTCTGAAAAAGAAATTTGCCGTCGGTAAAAAGTTTTCCGCCCGCCAGCCGCACCAGGGCAAAACCCGTGTTCGTGCCGCCAATATCCCCGGCGAAAACATACTCGTCCCCCTGCCGCGCCTCCCCTCTAGAGGGCTGCCAGACCGTTTCCATACCCTCCGTTATAGTACAAAACATTGCCAAAGACAAGGCGGTGTGGGGCAAATAACAGGGCATCGGCGTTTACTTTTCTCAATCGCATTGATCATTTTGGCACATTTTTTGCGCCCCCAGGCGCAAAAAACCGGGCTATCCGCTCCAATCTTTTGGCTGCGCCAAAAGGATTTCCGCTTCTATCCCTTGTGC
>JAISXE010000329.1 GCA_031270615.1 Spirochaetia bacterium | reverse complement strand
GCCGTCTCTTTGCCGATGGGCGTCCCGTCCACGATTCCCTGCGGCAGGCTCACGCGGAAGACGCTGCCCCTGCCGTATTCGCTTTGGACCGAAATGCTCCCCCCCATCATTTCCACCAGACCCTTGGTGATGGAAAGCCCCAGGCCGGTTCCCTCGATCCGGCGGTTGGCCGTGGTGTCAAGCTGGGTGTAGTCGGAAAACAGTTTCCTTAAATCCTCTGCCCTGATCCCCCTGCCGGTGTCTTCTATGCGGAAGTCAAACAAGCCTACATCCTCCCCCTGTCTCTCCCAGCCTATCTTCATCCGCACGTCGCCCTCCTCGGTGTACTTGAAGGCGTTGGACAGCAGGTTGTTGAGGATCTGTTTCACGCGCAGCCCGTCTCCGTGGAGTTTCAGCGGAAGGCTCTCGCTGAGATCCAGGTGGAAATTGATGGGTCTTATCCCGATGCGCACGATGTTGAGCTGCACGGTTTCGCTGATGAGCGCGGGAAAGTCGTACTCCGCGGGGAAGATTTCAAAATTCCCCGATTCGATTTTTGAGATGTCAAGAATGTCGTTGACGATCTCAAGGAGGTGGGAGCCGGAATAATAGATTTTCTCCAGATTCTCCCGCAGGGGGCCTGGCAGGCGGTTTTGCAGTTCCACTTCCGAGAGGCCCAGTATCGCGTTCAGCGGCGTGCGGATCTCGTGGCTCATCCGGGCCAGAAAGGATGATTTCGCCTTGTTCGCCTGCTCCGCCTGTTCCTTGGCCTTCAGCACATCGGTCATGTCCTGAAACAGTATCAGCATCCCCTGGGTGGTTCCTTCCCTGTCGGCCATGGGAATCAGGAATATCGTGTAATACCGGGGCTTGCCTTTTTTCCCAATATCCACGATCCGGTTTTCCACATACATGCGGCCTTCCTCCAGCGACCTGGAAAGCATCTGCGTCAGGTATTCAAGGGACGGCGTATCTACGCTGCGGGAAAGCACGTCACGGAACCCCTGGTCGCCAATCAAGTCGAAATTGGATATTCCGGCCTGGCGCAGGAAGGTTTTGGAACAGTAAATAAGCCGCAGCCCATGATCCAGGAGGAGCATGATTTCCTGGGTGTTTTCCATAAGGAGGTTGAAATATTCTTCCTGCCGGGCCTTTTCATGGAGCACCGATCCCAGAAGCCTGTCTTTGGAAGAAATGCACACTTTGGACCGTTCAATCGTTACCAGCGCAATCTCATGCTGGCGCAGAAGGGAGCGGTATTCCTTTTCCAGTTGTTTGTTTTTACTTTCAAGTTCGTTTATCCGGGCCTGTAATCCATCATCCATAATGAACCATCCTAAAAACTTATGGAAACTATGCTGAATTGATGAAACTCGTTGCGGATTCCGCCGCGCCCGTCATATACCGGGCAGAACTCGCCCCCGGAATAGATAAACAGGTAGGGCGTTTCCCGCAAGTGTTTCTGAAACAGCCGCATTTCATCCTTCAAATCCACAAGGGGCGCGCTCCTGCCAAAACAGGAAAAAACCAGATGGCCGTTTCCGGTGCTTTCTCTTTTGATCGATTCGGCTATCTGCTCCGAGGAATGCAGCACGCTCTCCCTCACCTGGTTTGCGAGCTGGAGCGTGGCGCCCGGGCTAAAGGCGCAGCCGCAGCGCAGTGCGCCGTCCTCCTCTATGTCGTACATGGCACAGGGTTTTAGCCCCGCGCCGTCGTGGTTATCGATAAGAAGGGGAAAGGCGTAGATGCTGTCTGTGTTCTCCGCGCAGATGACGCCTGTTTGTTCCATAAATTTGGCGGCGCTCATATTGTTTATGCTGATAAGCTTGTTCCCCTGAGCCCTGGTAACAGGCATTGGCTGGCTGCAGATATTCTGCGGCGGGAGGGCTGAGATATGAAAGCGGTTTTCCGCCTGCGCGCCCCATACAAGGATAAGGGCCAGCCTGTCGGAATAGGCTTCCCCCTTATGGATCACCAGCGGCGTCCGGTGGTGTCCCGGGCTCTGGTCAAAGGCGCTGGTTCCAAAGATGGGACCCCCCCCGGACAGGCGGCCCAGGATTTCCTGGGCCGCAGCCTGCGCGTTGTCTAGCTCGGAAGTATGGGCTGTCACCATTTTTACCATTTTTCAGTATCCATTTTTAAATAATTTTATATCGATTATGGTACAACCAATCGCGCGGTTTGACAATAGCCATTTTTGTTTTGATCTGGAAGGCGAATTAAGAAAAAGAGAAAAACCGCAGACGGCATTGGTGCCATGGGCGGTTTCATGTCTTCCTGTCCGGGTGGTCGGCGGCGTCCGTGGTTATGCACTGGGATTTGTTTTTTTCGTGACCGCAAGCGCCGAATTGACTTTTTCCAGCAGCGGCGGGCCAACCGGCTTTACCACATAACCGGCGCCGCCGGAAACCGCCCGCCTGACAATATCCGGGGTTTCGTGCGAAGTGACAAAAATAATGGGGATGTTTTTTTGTTCGGGACGCTCGTGGTTGCCGCGCAGCCGGTCAACGAATTCAAAACCCGATATTTCCGGCATTTCAATATCCACCAGTATGATGTCCACCTTGACGGTGTCCAGTATGGCAAAGGCCGTCCGGGCGGATTTCGCAAGCCGTATATCAAAATCATTGTGCAGAATGGTTTTGATGGCGGCAAGGTTCAAGGGCATATCGTCCACCGCCAAAACAATTTTTTTCGTTTCCTGTCCGTTCATGCCCGTGCCCTCCTCGCGATGGCATCCTGCCGGAACATTTTCTCTTTTATTTTCGGCACAGTGCGCCTTACGCAACAGAATAAAAGAAACCACTGACCCTGCGGACATAAGACAGGAAAACCGCGCGGATTGAAGAAAAGAAAAATCCGCCACAGGGTTCACGGAGCGCACAGAGGAAGAAAAAAAAATTTATTCCCTTTCTCCTATCTCTGCGCCCTCCGTGTTTTTCTGTTTTTTGTCCGTGTTTGTCGGTGCCGTCCGTGGTTTCTTTGTTTCTTGCCCGTGTTTTCCGTGGGGTTAATTTCTGTCCGGGTGGCTTGAGGAGCCTTTGATTTTTATATAATCAATGTATTTCTCAAGGGACCTGTCGGTCGGGGGTTTTGTAACCAAAAAACCCGAAGTAAAGCTGGCCTCGGTGCTTTTTACCCAGCGCGCCTCAACCTCCAACTCAAAGGCCGACAGCCTGGAAGCGGTTTCGGGCTTTATCCTTATGGCATACCGCTCTCCCCCGGTTATTGCCGCGTAGGTTTTGCTTTCCATGCGGAAACCGCCGATGCTGACGTTTCTCAGCACGGCCTCCCCCTCAAACCCGTTTATACTGATCCGCGCCAGGGACGCATAGCGCGGGGCCCGGGAATTTTCCCCGGAAGAAACCTGGCTGGTTTTCGTTAGTCTTTTAAACAGCATGGTATTCCTCACATTGATTCGTTAACGTCTTCCGGGGGCACAAGATAATGCCCCTCGGCGATCTTCTGGGCAACATTAAGGGATTCGGCGATTTCCTTGCTCGCCTTCTGCACATCAATGATGCTCTCGCTTACATCCTTTGATATGTTTTTCAGGTTTTCTATCACATTGTGGATCGAGTCGCTTTCCTTTTGTATCTCGTCGGACCCGGTCCGTACCTGCTCCGTCGTTTCCCGCAGGCTGGCCAGGGCATCCAGAACCTGGGCGCCGTTGGCCGCCTGGGCATCTACCGCGGTATTCACCGTGTTAAAGGCGGTCCGCATATCGTTTATCTCGGTAAACATGCTGCCCAGGGTTTTAACGGTGTCGGCGGATACCTTCTGCATCTTTTCGATGCCGGCCCTCATGTTTTTTATCTCGCTCGATATGGACGCCGATTCCTTGTTCGATAATTCCGCGAGGTTGCGCACCTCCCCGGAGACTACGGCGAAGCCCCTGCCCGCTTCCCCCGCGTGCGCCGCCTCTATGGCCGCGTTCATGGCGAGGATATTGGTCTGGGAAGCGATTTTCAGCAAAGCGGCGTTGGCCTTTTCCAGAAACGCCGACTGCTCCGCAATCCGGGTAAGCTCCTCGGTAAGATTATTCAGCATGGTCCGCCCCGTCTCTGAAGAGGCGTTGAGGTTTTCGGTTGACGCGTGCGCCTGACGCACTATGGCCCGCACCGAATCAATATCGTTTACCGTATGCTCGATTGATTCCGAGGAGCGGGAAATGGTCTGGGCCTGGACATCCACCGCGTTTTCCAGGGAACGGATATGCGTGATGATGCCCTCCACCGACTCGGCGGTGTGCACCACCGAGTCCATCTGGACATCGGTTTTATTCTGCACCGACTCCATATTGCGGGTAATGACCCCCAGCCCGTCCGAAGAATTGCGAATGGAGATATGCAGATTCCCGCTCACGTTTTTTTGCCCCTGGTGCTCGTTGTTGATATCGGTTATGGTCTTTTTCAGCTCGTCCCGGATGGTATGGAAAGCCCGCTGGACATCCCCTATCTCATCCTTCCGCTTTTGGGGAATAGCGATATCAAACTCCAGATTCGCCAGGGATATTGCCGCGGACACGATTGCCTTGATCGGCCTGATCAGGGAAAAGCTCAGTACCGTTATCAGAACAAAAACCGCGATAACCGCCGCCGCCACGGCGAAGAGCAGGGTTTTTATCAGCATCTGGTCTATCTCGCGGAAAAACTCGTCTTTTTCTACGGTTCCAATCAGGAACCAGTCCGTCCCGGGGACCTTCGTGCTTGCGCTGATAAGCGATTTTCCCCCGAAGGTGTATTCGGCTACTTTGTTGCTGTTATGCAATACGCCCTCAAAAAAAGATGCCAGAGACCTCAGGGAAGGATCTCCTGTTACGCTTTCTCCCGGGTTAAACTGGTTATACACCAAATCCGTGTTTGGGTGGCAGATGACCGTGCCTTTGGCGTTGATCATATAGACGTAGCCGGTCTCCCCCATGCCGATTTGCCTGGTCATATCCGAGAGTACCGCGCCGTCCCTCCGGCCTATCAAGACCCCCGCCACCCTGTCATTGACAAGGATGGGCGCCGCGAACATCACCACCGGCTTGCCGATAACCCGGCTGATAAGCACGTCCGAAACCACCGATTGCCCGGCCAGGGATTTTATGATGTAATCCCGGTCCGCGAGGTTGGAAATGCTGTTGTCCTTAATGTAATGCGCCCTGCCGTCCAAACCGACAATGCCGAAATCCATATAGTTGTGGCGGTCGATTTCCGGCAGCAGGCTGTCCTGCTGGATTTCCCAGTTCAGGCTTTTTGTCCGGGCGCGGTTTGCCAGCTCGTAGAGCACCTTGAGTTCCGCCTTGATGACGCCGTCGGAAATAAGCTGCGCCGCGATTTTCGACTGGGCTTGCAGGGATTTTTCCGCCGTCGTCTTCATGATTCCCGAAGCAATCAGGTTTGAAATAATAGCCAAGCCGACCATGAAAAAAAGCACAAGCGCCCCAACAACCAATGAAACTTTCAGGGACAATTTCATAATCCACCTCTATTTGGGACCATCTAAATATGAATAGTCGCAACTATAATCTAGAATATAAAAATATGCAAGAACTTTTGGTAACATTTTTCAGGGCCAGCGCATATAAATGAATGAGGGGGGGAATTTAACCACGGACTACAGGGACGGCAGGCCGTTCTGCGCTGCCAGCACGGGGCTTCGCCCACGATATTTCAATTGTCAAAAATGCTTTCCATGTCTATTGCGCAGCCCGGCAGCGTGTTTACCGCTACCGTATCGGACGCGCCATACCGGGAAACGGTGTAGCTGTTGTTTTCAAGGATGCATACCTGCACGCTCTTTGCCGCCGGGTCGGCAAGCCAGTATTCCCGGACACCCGCCTCCTGGTAGAATTTCAACTTTACCGTCCGGTCGATATGTTCCGTAAGGGGAGAAAGAATCTCCACAATCATGTCCGGCGCCGCGATACAACTGCGCCCCTTGATTTTCGCGGAATCAAGGACGACGATGATATCCGGCTGCAAAACGGTGTCGTCGCTTAGATCCTGTTTCGGGAAAAGCCGCAGGGCGAAAGGCGCGGTAAATATTTCGCCGGTTTTTTCCCCCAGAAAACCGCCCAGTTTCAGGAAAAGGCGGGACAGTATCCTCCGGTGGCTGGTAACCGGAGGACTCAGCAGGTAAATATCGCCGTTAATAAGCTCGCAGCGCACGGAGTCGTCAAATTCGAGATAATCGGCGTATGTGTAATGGATCCTCGCGTCCTGTTTTGCCGCCATGGCGTATCCTTTTTCCGTTTTATCGATGTCAAACAGGACCGTATTTCTGTGTCAAAGTATACCAAAGCGTTTTTGTTGTTACAAGGGCACTTTTTGCCACGGCAAAAAGTGCCCCCGGAAATTGCGGGAAAATCGCGTGATAGCCCCCAGCGTTCTACCGGCTATACAACAACCTGCCTGAATGCGGCGCGATTGCCTGCAATCGCAGTCGCGGTTTATTGGCCTTCCGCGATTTCCCTCCTTGCCGCATAAGGCGAAGCCCCGCAAATCGCGCAATTACCGTCCTTGAACCCGTCCGTGGGGTTCAGTGGTTTTTGCCGGGGCGATGCCCCGGCAAAAACTGCCCGCGGAAATTGCGCGATCCGCGCGGGCTTCGCAAAAGGCCGTGG
>JAISXE010000319.1 GCA_031270615.1 Spirochaetia bacterium | reverse complement strand
ATTCCTCAGCCTGCCTGCGGCAGGCTTGCGGGATTTCCGCTTCAATCCCTTGTGCCCCACGGGCTTTTGCGCTTCGCGCAATCTAATTCTATAGTGTGAGGGTAAACGCCGATGCCCTGCCTCCTTGCCCTTAACTATACCACAGAACGGCGTTTTTTGGTATGCTGGCGCATGGACTTTACGCGTATTTTTTCCGCCTGGGAGGCGAAAACGCCGTTCCGCAGGCTCGAAGGCCCGCCGCCCGTATGTGAGTTCTGGCGGGACGAGGCTTTCCTGCGCGTTTCGCCGGGTACGCTGAGCCTGCTTGCACAGGAGGCATTTCACGACCTGGCGTTTTACCTGCGGACCGCACGCCTTGAAAAAATTGCCGCCATTCCGCAAGACCCCTCCGCATCAAAGAACGACCGCTATGTTGCCGAAGCTCTTCTGCGCAACGCCCTCATCGCGGCCGAAGGCGTTCTTCCCCTGTGCCAGGATACGGGAACCGCCACCACCGTCGCATGGAAGGGCGAACGGGTTCTGACCGGCGGCGGCGACGAGCCGGCCCTCCACCGAGGGGTCTTCGCGGCCTACGGGAAAAACTGCCTGCGCGCCTCGCAGGTGTTTCCCTCGTCCATGTGCGCCGAAACCAATACGGGCAGCAACATGCCCGCGCAGACCGACATCTACGCCGTGCCTGGAAACGAATACCGTTTTTTGTTTGTGGCAAAGGGAGGGGGTTCCGCGAACAAAACTTCTTTTTTTCAGGAATCAAAGGCGCTCCTCACCGAAGCCGCCCTGGAAGAGTTTATCCGCGAAAAGGTGCGGAACATAGGCGTGGCGGCCTGCCCGCCCTACCGCCTGGCCCTGGTTGTGGGCGGCCTTTCCCCGGAGATGAACCTAAAAACGCTCAAGCTCGCCACAACGGGTTTTCTCGACCTGCTGCCGGACTACGCCGGAAGCGGCGCGGAAAACGGCCCGGAGGCGGCCTTCCTTGACAGCAAGTGGAGCGGCCGGCTTCTGGAGGCCGCCCGCGCTGCCCGCCTGGGCGCCCAGTTCGGCGGGAAGTACTTCGCGCTGGACGCCCTTGCCATACGCCTTCCCCGGCACGCGGCCTCCTGCCCCGTATCCCTGGGCGTATCCTGCAACGCGGACAGGAACATTCTTGCAAAAATTACGGCGGAAGGCGTTTTTCTGGAAACTCTTGAACGGAATCCCGGCCGTTTTTTAAAAGGGACCACGGAAAGCCTCCGGGAAAACGCCGCCGCCAGGATTGATTTGACAAAACCCATGAATGAAATCCTCCGCAGCCTTTCCCGCTGCGCCGCGGGCGACAGGGTTCTCCTGTCCGGGCCGCTTGTCGTTGCGCGGGACATGGCCCACGCCCGCCTTTTTGAAATGCTGAAAAACGGCGAACCCCTTCCGCCGTACTTCCGCGACCATCCCGTGTACTACGCGGGGCCCGCAAAAACCCCGGAGGGCTATGCCATAGGCAGCTTTGGCCCCACCACGGCCCAGCGCATGGACGGCTACCTGCCGGATTTTATGGCCGCGGGTTTTTCGCGGGTAAGCCTTGCCAAGGGAAACCGCGGGGAAGGCGTAACGCGGGCCTGCAAAAAATACGGAGGCTTTTATCTGGGCACGATTGGGGGAGCGGCGGCGCTTTTGGCCAAAGAACATATCCTGAAATCCGAAGTTCTGGATTTCCCTGAGTTCGGCATGGAAGCCGTGCGCCGCATTGAAGTACGCGAGTTCCCCGCCTTCGTGCTTTCGGACGACAAGGGGAACGATTTTTATTCGAAGGGGGGTCTTCTACCCCGCTCTGCGGCGGGGTAGTTCATTCCGGCAAGCGGGTTTAATACCCCTGCGGCTTGATTGGACCAACGCGGGCCGTGCCCGCAGCCCAAATTTACTCTCCGCGGCCGCCCTTGACTTGTTGTAGCATGTGGGTTATCATACAACTACGCATGAAACAAAAGGCCGTTTTAACGCCGGTACGCAGAAATCGCGTGCGTGATCAGGTGTTCGATCAGTTTCAGGAGCAGGTCGTCAAGGGGGTTTGGAAGCCGGGGGAAAAACTGCCTTCGGAGAACGAGCTTGCCACTTCCCTTGGGGTGAGCAGGGTTTCCATTCGGGAGGGTCTGCAAAAACTTGTTGCGCTGGGGTTTCTGGAGACCCGTCACGGCGAAGGTACTTTTGTCAAGGAACTTACCCCGGACCTGCATTTGAACTCGCTTTTTCCCATGCTGATACTGGAACATACCAGCGTTTTTCATGTTCTTGAGTACCGGCGTTCCATGGATACGGGGGCGGCGGCGCTTGCGGTGCGGCGGGCAACCGCGGATGATATTGCCGAGCTGGAGCGCATTATGGGCGTTATGAAGGACTGCCGAGATGATCCGGCGCTTTTCGCGGAGGCGGATTTGGATTTCCACCTTGCCGTGGCAAAGGCCGCGAAGAATCCGGTTTTTATCAAGGTAAACAGCATTATCAAAAGCGTGCTTTCGGCTTCAATGGCGGGCATTGTGCGGGCTTTGGGGTCGCGCGACGGGCTTTTGTATCACCGGAAAATTCTTGACGCCATCAAGGCCCGGGATGAAAGGCTGGCCATCCGCCTGATGGATGAGCATGTGGTGAGAACCATCGAACGGCTGGAAAAGGGCCGGCAGAAAACTACGGAGTCACTCTAAGGGCGGCAGTTTGCCTGCCAATAAAATACCCATAAGGGGAGGAAGAAATGTCAGATAAGAGTACAATTACGTCGCTCAAGAAAACCGCCTTGCAGCTTCGCCGGAATCTTCTCGAAATGATTGGCATCGGGAAGGTCGGCCATCTGGGGGGGTCAAGTTCTCTGGCGGAAATCGCGGCGGCCCTTTACTTTCATAAAATGAAAGTAAACAGGGGCAATCCCAGGGACGAAAACCGCGACAGGTTTCTGCTCAGTAAGGGGCACGCAGTGCTTATCCAGTACGCGGCGCTCGCGGAACTGGGGTATTTCCCAAAGTCCGAATTTGCGAAGGTGAAAACCATAGCGGGTTCCCTCCAGGGACATCCGGACATGAAAACGCCGGGCATTGAGGCGGTAACCGGTTCCCTGGGGCAGGGGCTTTCCGTGGGTGTCGGCATGGCGCTGGCCCTGAGGCTCGACAAAAAGCCCAACCGCGTGTATGTGATTATGGGTGACGGGGAGCTTTCCGAGGGCCAGCTTTGGGAAGCGGCAATGGCCGCCTGGAAGTTTAGGGTTGACAACCTGACGGGCATCGTTGACTGCAACAAACTTCAGGCGACGGGCCCCACCGCTGAGATTTTCGAGATTCCCGATATTGAGAAAAAATGGAAGGCCTTTGGCTGGAACGTCATCAAGATAAACGGCCACAGGATGGAAGAAATTGTGGATGCCCTGGACAGGGCGGGAAAGGTCAAAGGGGTTCCCACGGTGATTATCGCGAATACCGTCAAGGGAAAGGGTTTTTCCTTTGCCGAGGGCAAGGCGGCGTTCCATAACGGCAGCCTGACGGAAGAGCAGTTCAAGCAGGCGCAGGC
>JAISXE010000299.1 GCA_031270615.1 Spirochaetia bacterium | reverse complement strand
ATATACGACAGAACCGTTTTTTGGCCTCTCGCCCTGTTGCCGGGTGGGCAAAGACACGCCCTGATGGGCGTGCGTTTATTTCGGCGTGTGTTGTCCGTGGTAAATTTTTGCCTTTGTGTACTATGCCTTATTTAAGGATAAGCTCTAAGCCTTGAATTTTTCCGAAATCGGAATTGCTGGGAGTGGGGTGTGAAGTGATCTTCTTCTCCGGCTGAATAGACATTTCAATTTAAAACTTTGCCTTGCAGAAGAATGAAGTCTTTAACGATAAAGAGATGCCTCAGTTCATGGGCAAGGCAAACCCTGGGTTGTTTTCTTACATAACCGGGGATGAAAAAATATCGAGAAAACCGTTTGTGAAAATACTGGGTGCATCCCGCATTGAACCGTCTGAACGGTCCGCGGTTTTACATGGAACTGTTTTGATATTGTTTTCAGTTTTTCTTCAGTAATATCGAATTCCGGCATTTATACGATGCCCACACCCATACGGTCATAATATGCGTTCAATTTCCATGATTTGGTGAGAAACATCTGGATAGTGAGCTCGTATTTTTCCTTTTCGGACAGTTTGCCGGAAGAAAAAAAAGTATCGGGGTTCCTCAAGGCCCTCGCAGCGCAAGTGGGGGTCAGCCGCTTTTTTCAAGCAATTCCCGCATGTCCCTGGGCAGGGGCGCTTCAAAGGTCCTTGCCTGGCCGGTCCAGGGGTCGCGGAACTCAAGGCGGGCGGCGTGCAGCATGAGGCGCTTTACCTTGAGGGGGAAATCCCGGCGGAAGGCAAAGCGGGTTTCGCCCACAAGGGGGTGGCCCGCGGCCTTGAAGTGCAGGCGGATTTGGTTTTTCCGGCCGGTTTCGGGCATGGCCTCGACCAGGGCGAACACGGCGCCGCCCGTGGTTTTTTCTTCCAGCACGCGGTAGGCCGTGCGCGCGGGGCGTCCCTCCAGGCTGCGGCTCAGGCTGCCCTCCCGTTTGTTTGGGACGCCCTGGGTGAGGGCCAGGTAGGTCTTGCGGATCTCCTTTTGATGGAAAAGCCGCATCAGGGTTTTTTGCCTGCCCTTTCCCTTGGCAAAAAGGATGAGGCCGGAGGTTTCCGCGTCCAGCCTGTGGCAGGGGTGGGGCCTCCAGGCCAGGCCCTCCTTCTGGCAGGCATCCGTGAGGATCCGTGCCAGGCAGGGGCCGTTTTTCCCGGGCGCGGGGATTGTCAGGAGGCCGGCCGGCTTGTTTATGACCAGGAAATTCCCGTCCTCGTAGGCGATGCCGATGTTTTTCGCTATTTTCATGCTTTTTTTCCAAAAAAAGAGTGTATCACGCCTTCCCCGTTCAAGCAAACAGGTGTTTTTGGGTGAATTAATATATAGGGATTAAGGGGCCTTTCCACTGTCAACAAGTTAAGGCATAGGTCAGCCCGCGGGGCGCGAGGGATTGAAGCGGAAATCCTTTTTGCCGCCCGGCGGCAAAAAGATTGAAGCGGAAAGCCCGGTTTTTGGCGCTTTGTGCCAAAAACGCGCAAAAATTCCAAAGCGGAGTAAAATTATAAATGGGTTTTGGGAAAGGCTTTAAGATAACGAAGAAAACCACGGACGACACGGACACAAGAAAGGGCGTGCTAAGGAGGAGCGATGGAAAAAGACACGAGGGAGGGCGAGGGGCCTGCGGACCCCGTCGTCCAAAAGGCGCGGGAGATTTTCGGCATACAGTATTTGTATCCCTACCAGCGGCTTGCGGTGCACAATATTCTGGGCGCCTGCGGGTTGTGGGAGGACGGGGGGGCGGACGCGGCGCCGGGGGACCAGATTATCCTTTTGCCGACGGGGGCGGGGAAGTCTTTGTGTTTCCAGCTTCCGGCCGCGATTCTGCCGGGTATCACGGTGGTCATTTACCCGCTTCTGTCTTTGATGTCGGACCAGAAGCGGCGGCTGGACGGGGCGGGCATTGCCTCGCGGGTGCTGCGCGGGGGGCAGGAGAGGGCGGAGCGCGAGGCGATATGGGGGGAGCTTGCCTGCGGGAAGGTGAAGCTGCTGATTACGAATCCTGAGACTTTGGGCGGGAGGGAGGCGCTGGCCAGGTGCGCGGAGATAGGGGTGACGCATCTTGTTGTTGACGAGGCGCACTGCATTGCCGAATGGGGTTTGAGTTTCCGGCCTTCCTACCTCGAACTGGGGAGGATCCGCGGGGAGCTGCGGCCGGGCACGACGACGGCTTTTACGGCCACGGCTTCGGCGCCGATTCTGGAGGGGATCATCGCGCATCTTTTTAACGGCGTGAGGCCCCACATCATTGCGGGCAATCCCGACAGGCCGAATATTTCGTACAAGGTGCTTCCTGTCCTGTCAAGGGACGAGGCGCTGGCGGAGGTGCTGCGGCAGGCCGCGAAACCGGCCCTGGTGTTTTGCGCGAGCAGGAAGGGCGCGGAGATGAGCGCGCGGTATTTGCGGCGCAGGCTGGGTTCCCTCGGGATTTTCTTCTACCATGCGGGCCTTGAGCGGGAGGAAAAAAAGGCCGTGGAGCAGTGGTTCTTCGCAAGCGGGGACGGGGTGTTATGCGCCACCTGCGCCTACGGCATGGGGGTGGACAAGGCGGACATTCGCACCGTCATCCACCGGGACATTCCGCCGAGCGTGGAGGCCTACCTCCAGGAGTCCGGCAGGGGCGGCAGGGACGGCAAGCCTTCCACCGCGATTCTGCTGTGCGGCAGCGGGGACTTTCGCGGGCGGCCGGACGGGGACGGGGGCCGCAGGGCGGCGATGCTTGAGTACGCGCGCGGCCAGTCATGCAGGCGGGATTTTCTTTTGTCGCTTTTGGGCGCCCAGGCGGAGTCCTGCGAGGGCTGCGATGTGTGTGACGGCAGCGCGGAGAAATCCCCACGGGGGGAGAAAGCCATTCTGGATTTTGTCAGGAAAAACCCCCGGCGCTTCACTTCCGGGGAGGCGGCCCTGATTCTGTGCGGCGCCAAACGCGCCCGCTCCCTGGACGGCGGGTATGCCGGGCTGCGGGGTTTCGGCGGCCTTTCCTCCTGGGAAGAGGCCGGCGCCGCGGACGCGATAGAAGAACTCCTGCGGCAGGGAAAGCTGCGCCGCCACCTGGGTTTCCTGTTCCGGGGAAAACTGTCTCCCGCCAGGCGGGGGGATTGACCACTGGCCGCGAAGAGCAAGAAAACCACCGGCCTCACCGACCTTCACAATTCCTCACTCCTCATTCCTCATTTCGCCGTGCCGGCCGTCTTGTCCGCGCGGTCAGTGGTTCCGCGTTTTTATATATGAAATCCTGAAAGGTTTTTGGCGTTTTTTTTGTTTTTTTCGCGTTTTTTTCGCCTCCCGTTCAATGAAGATACCTCGGAGCAAGCTCCGAGGTATCTTCATTGCTGTGCCCTGTGGTCAGTGAGGTCTGTGGTTTCTTTTATTCTG
>JAISXE010000229.1 GCA_031270615.1 Spirochaetia bacterium | reverse complement strand
GGTCAGCGGTTTTCTTCAAACGCCTTCGCCTAGCGTAAATGCCGCCCACGCGCAAGGGATTGCAGCGGAAATCCCGCAGGGCGCGCGAAGCGCGCACGAGGAATTGGAGCGGAAAGCCCGGTTTTGGCGCGGAGCGCCAAAAGGCGCCCAAACTCCTATTCCCCTCTTGAAACAAATTCCCACTCCCGCTATGATTCTTATTGATTCCATTGCCAAAATAGGATATGCGGTGTGGATCAATAACCATGCTTTTGAGGAGGATTTTGAAATCATGCGAAAACATACTTTGGCGAAAACGGCGGCGGGCTTTGCGGCTTTTGTTGGGCTTGTCCTCGTTTTTGCGGCTTGCGGGGAAAAGGCGGAGGCGGCAAAGGGCGCGGCGCCGAAAATCGTGAACATAGGCATTACGAATGACCCCAGCACGGTAAATCCCGTGGTGGTCAACAACACGGTGGCCAGGGAGATTGTGCGGCTTCTTTACATGCCCCTGACGGCGGTGAACGAGAATCTTGGGTTTACGCCAAAGGTGGCGCAGAGCATTACGACAACGGACAACAAGGTTTTTACGGTAAAAATAGACCAGCGGATAAAGTGGAGCGACGGGAAGCCTGTGAGCGCCGATGATGTGGTTTTTTCTTTTAACGCGTACACGCACCCCAACACGGGAACCCACGAGCCCAGCACGTTCAATTTGATTGTGGGGACGAGCGAGGCGGGTTTGCGCGAAAACGCCGCGGAGCTTGCCGGGGTAAAAAAACTTGACGATTATACGCTGACGGTGGAGGTGAAATACCCGGTTACGCTGGATATTTTTAATCTTAACCTGGGAAGCCTGTGGACCATGCCGAAACATATTTTGGAAAACGAGCCGGTGGAGAATTTAAAGAAAAGCCCCCTTTTGCAAAATCCCAAAGTGACCAACGGGCCTTTTCTGTTTAAGGAGTATGTGGCGGCTTCCCATCTTTCTTTGGAGGCGAACAAGGATTATTACCTGGGCAGGCCCATACTTGAGGCGATCAATTTCAAAATTCTCGGCGGCGCGCAGATCACGGCCCAGCTTGAGAGCGGCGAGATTGATATGAACTTTCCCCTTGTGGGCAATATTCCCAGCGACGATTACCAGAGGATACGGAGCGTTCCGCACCTGCGTACTTCGCAGGGCGTGCCCAACAATATACAGGTGCTTTTTATCAACAACAAAGTGATTAACAACCTCAAGGTGCGGCAGGCCATGGATCTTGCGATAGACCGGGAAGGGATTCTGAAAAACATCCTGAAAGGCGAGGGGTATATTTCCAAAACCCCGGTTACCAACAGGATCCAATACTGGAACGAGGCGGCGGCAAAGTGGACCTATGATCCTGATGCGGCGCGGAAGCTGGTGGACGAATCGGGCTGGGACAAGTCAAAAAAGATCGTCTTTGCCCTGCCGGCCGGAAACGCCACCCGCGAAAAGGTGGGGACCATTCTGGTGGAGAGTTTCAACGCTATCGGCTTGAATGTGGTTATCGAAAAGGCCGATTTCGCGACAACCCTGAGAAAGGTGCAGCACTGCGAGTATGACCTTTCGATAATCGGGGTTCCTGATGTTCCGTTTAACATTATCCGCTATGTGCGGGTGTATGTGGGGACCAAGTACACCTGGACCAATTATTCAAAGCCCGAAGGGGATAAACTGGTGGATACCATAATGACCAGCGTGGATGCGGCTGTCCTGAAAGATACCTATTACAAGTTGCAGCAGCTTATCGCCGATGAGGTGCCTGTGGCGGGGATATATTCGGAGCTGGCGCTGCGCGCCGTAAACAAGCGGGTCAAATACGGCGAGCTTAAAGAGTACGGCGCGTTTCTCGATGTCGAGAAGTGGGATGTGGAGTAACCGGAGTGTATAATGTCCGCGCCCCTTCTTGAGGTAGAGAATCTGCAGGTGCTGTTTCGGGGAGAGACCGGGACTTCCGTGGGGGTGAGCGATGTGAGCTTTGTCCTTCGGGAGGGGGTGAACCTGGCCCTTATAGGGGAATCGGGGAGCGGGAAAAGCGTTACCGCCCTGTCCTGTATGGGCCTTCTGGGCAGGAACGCGGGGATAAGCCGGGGGCGCGTCCTTTTTAGGGGCGAGGATATTACCGGCGCGCCGGAGAGCCGGATGCGGGATATACGGGGAAGGCTGGTTTCGATGATTTTCCAGGAGCCTATGACCAGCCTGAACCCGGTTTTATCCATAGGCTTTCAGATAGGCGAGTCGCTGCGGCTGCATACCTGCATGGGCGGCGCGCAGATACGGCAGAGATGCCGGGAGCTGCTTGAGCAGGTGGGGATTGCCGGCGGGGAAAAAATCCTGCGCAGTTACCCGCATGAGCTGTCCGGGGGCATGCGCCAGCGGGCCATGATCGCCATGGCCCTGGCCTGCGGCCCGAGGCTGCTTATCGCCGACGAGCCAACCACCGCTTTGGATGTTACCATCCAGGCGCAGATTCTTAGCCTGCTGAGGAAACTCCAGGAGGAAACGGGGATTACGATTTTGGTCATTACCCATGACTTTGGCGTCGTGGCGGAAATGGCCGGGGATGTTGTGGTGATGTACGCGGGGCTTGCCATGGAGTCTGGAAAGGTCGAGGAAATTTTCGCCCATCCCCTGCACCCGTATACCGAGGCGCTGCTTAAATCCATCATCCCGCTGGACGCGCCGGAAAACACGCCCCTCTACTTTATACCTGGTTTTGTTTCCCCCATTTCGCTTGAGCAAAAAGGCTGCGCGTTCCACGCCCGCTGCCCTTACGCGGCAGGCAGGTGCCGGGGCGGGCAGCCCGCCCTGCGTGAAAAACAGCCAGGGCATTTTGTCCGCTGCTTCCTGGAAGCGGGGGCCTAAGAAGCTATGGCGCAGCCTCTTGTGGAGCTGAAAGACCTCAAAATCCACTATCCCGTCCGCGAGGGCGTTTTTTTTCGGGTAAAAAACCATGTCAGGGCCGTGGACGGGGTGTCCTTAAGCATCTATCCCAACGAGACCCTAGGCCTTGTGGGGGAATCCGGCTGCGGCAAGTCAACCATTGGCCGCGCGATTATGCGCCTTGAGGAGATCGCCTGCGGGCAGATATATTTTGAGGGGCAGGATATTTCGCGCTGCTCGCGCGGCCAGATGAGGCCGCTGTGGAAAAAGATGCAGATGGTTTTCCAGGATCCCTATTCGTCCCTGAATCCCCGCAAAACCGTGGAGGGCGCCCTGGCGGAAATCCTGCGGTTCCACCATGTTGTTCCTGGCAGGGAGGTGCCGGGGGAGATAGACCGCATCATGAATCTTATCGGGCTGCCGGCGGATTTGAAGCGGCGTTTCCCGCACGAGTTCTCCGGCGGCCAGCGGCAGCGGATCAACCTGGCAAAGGCTTTGAGCGTGCGGCCCGGATTTTTAATCTGCGACGAGGCTGTTTCGGCGCTGGATGTTTCCATCCAGGCCCAGATACTCGCCCTGTTTAAGGAGCTGCGCTCGCGGCTGAAACTGACCTATCTTTTTATCGCGCACGGGCTGGGCGCGGTCAAATACATGAGCGACAGGATAGCGGTGATGTACCTGGGGAAAATCGTGGAGCTTGCGCCTGCGGGCAGGATATTCGCCGATCCCCGGCATCCCTATACCCAGGCCCTCCTCAGCGCGTATCCTGACCCCAACCCGCGCAGCCGGGGCAGGAAAAAAATCGTGCTGTCCGGCCAGGTTCCCAATCCGGCGGATCCCCCTCCGGGCTGCCGTTTCCATACGCGCTGCCCTTTTGCCCAGGCGCTCTGTTTTACCCAAATGCCCGAGCTGAAAGACGAAGAAGGCCATTTGTGCGCTTGCCATTTTCGCGTTCATCCGTCAGACTGGCATCAGGTAAAACAATGAAAAACTATATCATCCGGCGCCTTCTAATTATGGTTCCGATCCTTTTCGGGATTTCTTTTGTTGTTTTTTTTATCATCCGCCTTGCGCCCGGAAGCCCCGTCGATTTGATGATCAGCCCCACCATGACCCCGGAATCCAAGGCGGCCATGGAACACAATCTGGGGCTGGACGCGCCCCTGTACCGCCAGTATTTCACCTGGCTGGGCAATGTCGCGCGGGGCAACCTGGGCTACTCGTTTACTTCCTACCGGCCTGTTGCGGAGGTCATTGTCGAAAGAATCCCCGCCACCTTCCTGCTTATGGGAAGCGCCCTTGTGGCGGGGCTGCTCATAGCCCTTCCTTTGGGCATCGCGAGCTCGCTCAAACCCCATTCGCTGTTCGACTACGGCGCTACCTTTGTGGCCTTCTTCGGCGTATCCGCGCCCAACTTTTTTCTTGGGCTGGGGCTTATTTTTATTTTCAGCGTCAAGTTCCGCTGGTTCCCCTCCAGCGGGATGTTCACGCTGGGCGGCGGCGGCGGGATTCCTGACCTGGCGCGGCATATAGTCCTGCCCTGCGCGGTTTTGGCCGTCAATATATCCGGCCGCTTTATCCGTTACATCCGGTCCTCCATGCTGGATATCCTGCATCAGGACTATATGCGCACGGCGGCCGCCAAGGGAGTCCCCTTTCTTTCCCGCATACGCACGCACGCCCTGCGCAACGCGCTTTTGCCGCTGATAACCCTGATTGGCCTTGAGATTCCCGCCCTTTTGAGCGGGGCCGTGGTTACCGAACAGATTTTCGCCTGGCCCGGCATAGGCAGGCTTACCATGGACTGCATACTCCTCAGGGATTATCCCGTGCTGATGGGGCTGAACATGATGGGCGCGCTGATGGTGCTTCTGGCAAGCCTCATCACGGACATACTCTACGGGCTGGCGGACCCCCGGATAAAGTACCGTTAAAAAAGGAAAAACACTATGGGACAGGCTGCATGCAAACAAAGCGGGGCGGGGTACATTTGGCGGCGTTTCAGCGCCCACAGGCTCGCGCTCCTGGGGCTGGTGATTATCGGCGCGCTGGTTTTCTGCGCCCTTTTCGCTCCCCTTATCGCGCCCCACGAACCCAACAGGATAGGCAAAGACTTTGAAGCGCCGCCTTCGCGGGAACACCTTCTGGGAACCGACCAGGTGGGCCGCGATGTCCTTTCGCGCCTGATCTTCGCGGCGCGGGTCTCGCTTTCCGCGGGAATCGGCGCAACCGCGATTATGAGCCTGGGAGGAATCCTTCTGGGGCTTGAAGCCGGGTATTTCGGCGGGATACCCGACATGGTTATTATGCGCATAGCCGACGTGTTTATGTCCTTCCCCATGCTGATCCTCCTTATGGTGGTAAGCAGCATCGCGGGTTCGGGCCTAAGCCGCATCATCTTTATCATGGGCATCCTCGGCTGGCCCCAGGTGGCGCGGCTTGTGCGCAGCGGCGTTCTTTCCATCAAAGAAACGGATTACATCAAGTCGGCGCTTACCCTGGGCTTCGGGGCGCAGCGCATTCTGTTCCTGCACATCCTGCCCAACACCCTAAGCCCCATTCTGGTACAGGCCACCTTCGGAATCGCCCGCGCGATTATCATGGAATCGGCCTTGAGTTTTTTGGGCCTGGGCGTCAATCCGCCCACCGCCAGTTGGGGCAACATGCTTACCGACGCCCAGTCT
>JAISXE010000220.1 GCA_031270615.1 Spirochaetia bacterium | reverse complement strand
GGTTGCAATCAGGAAATCGCGAAAGGCCGATAAACCGCGACCGCGATTGCAGGCAATCGCGCTGCATTCAGGCAGGTTGCCGCATAACCGGGAGAACCCTGTGGGCTATCACGCGATTTCCCAGGATGCATGGGCGAGCAACGATTTTGCAAAGCAAAATCGTGACCAGCCCCGCAATTTCCGCAGTCGATTTTGACGGGGCTGCGCCCCGCCACGGAAATCACGGGAATTGCGTGATTTTGCAGGGCTTCGCCTTATTGTGGCAACCAGGGAAATCGCGGAAGGCCAATAAACCGCGACTGCGATTGCAGGCAATCGCGCTGCATTCAGGCAGGTTGCCGCATAACCGGGAGAACCCTGTGGGCTATCACGCGATTTCCTCGCAATTTCCGCAGTCGATTTTGACGGGGCTGCGCCCCGCCAAAATCGACTCCCTATTTGATTTTTTCTTCCGTTTTTCGTAGAATTAGATCGATGTCGATGAAAAACGCAATGCTGGTTGAAGCAAAAATATGGACCGTGGCGCATACCGATCAGGGGAACGCCGTGCTTGTGAAACCCCTTGGGTCGGAGTTCGCCGTGCCGATTTTTATCGGGCAGCTTGAGGCGCACTCCATTCTTATCGGCCTGGAAAGCGTCCCCATGCCGCGGCCCCTGACGCACGACCTGGTCCTTTCGCTTATGGAAAAATTCGACACGTTCCTTGAAAAGGTGGAAATCACCGACCTCAGGGAAGGGACGTTTTACTCGCGCATTGTTCTGCGGCAGGGTGGGCGGGGAATCGTTATTGACTCGCGGCCTTCCGACGCGCTCAGTCTCGCGGCGAGGGTCAAATGCCCTATCTACATCTCCGAGGCTATTATCGCGGAGGCCGGGGTCCCGGTGAAATTCGTGAGCGACGGCCCGGCCCAGGAAGAGGCGGGGCCCAATCCGAGGGAGATGGAGATCGGGCGTCTGAAGACGGAGCTTTCGAAAGCCCTGGAAACGGAAAACTATGAGGAGGCCGCGCGGCTTCGGGATCGTCTGCGGGAGCTTGGGCAGAATTAAGGTCCGCCCGGGATATTTGTCTGGAGGTGTTGTATGAAATTCCCCGGTTTTTCCCCCATGTCGGGGGTGGCTGCCCCGGTGTCCGCGCTGCGGGGCAAAAAAAGTTTCGGCATCGGAGAGTTCGCCGATTTGCCGGCTTTGGGAAAGTTTTGCAGGGCCGCGGGGCTGGATGTGATTCAGATTCTGCCGGTGAACGATACTGGCTCGCAGCCATCCCCCTACAGCGCGTTGAGCGCATACGCCCTGCATCCCGTGTATATCAGCCTTGAAGGCCTGCCGGAGCTGCGGGCGAAGCCCCCGGCGGGGGCTTCGGGCCTGGGGGCGCTTGCCGCCGAAATCAAAAAAAGCAGGAAAGGGGCCGAGGCGGCCGCCCGCGTGGATTTTTACACAATCTGGAAAACAAAACTGGATTTTCTGCGCCGCATTTACCGGGAGGCCGAAGACGGAATCCTGAAAGACCCCGGGCTTGAAGCATGGATGCTGGCGAATCCCTGGATAAAACCCTACGCGCTTTTTTGTGTTTTAAAAGAAAAAAACGGCGGGGCCTCCTGGACCACATGGAAAAACCTGAAGGAGGTGTCCGAAAAAGACATTGAAAGCGCGTGGGGGGAAAAAGCAGGGAAATCCGGCCTTGTTTTTCACGCATGGCTTCAAATGAGGCTGGAAGAGCAACTGCGCGCAGCCGCGCAGGAGCTGGACGGGATGGGCGTGCTTTTGAAAGGGGACATTCCCATTATGATGTGCGAGGATTCCGCGGACGTGTGGGCGTATCCGAAGCTTTTTATCCGAAGTCTGCGGGCGGGCGCGCCGCCTGATATGTATTCCCCCATAGGGCAAAACTGGGGCTTTCCCATTTACGACTGGGAGGAGCAGGCAAAGACCGGCTACTCCTGGTGGAAGAAGCGGCTCCGCCAGGCCGATCTTTTTTACCACGCCTTCCGCATCGACCATGTTCTGGGTATTTTCCGTGTCTGGGCAATCCCCGAACAGGAGAGGCAGGGCGTTTTGGGTTATTTCAAGCCTTCGCGGTATATCAGCCGCGGCGAACTGGAGGCTGCGGGCTTTGACGCGGGCCGCATCCGCTGGATGTCCAGGCCCCATGTCGCGGGGGAAAGCCTGCGCGGGGTTTTCGGCGCGGGGATTCCATCCAGCCTCTTTGCGCGGGTCGGAAACGAGGACCTGTACCTTTTCCGGGAAGACGCAAGCGAATCCCTCATCGGGGGCCTTGGCCTGGATGAGGAAAAGACGCGGACGCTTATCGCCTTTTACCAGGATCGCATGCTGGTTGAGGCCGGGCCCGGGCTGTTCGCGCCCGCCTGGTTCCGCGACAATTCAAAGGCGTGGAATTCCTTAAGCGGCCAGGAAAAGGAAAAGGCCGCGGAAATCATCCGCAGGTATTTCAGGGACTCCGAAGACCTGTGGGCGCGGGAGGGCGAAAGGCTGCTGCGCTTTATGAAGGAGGAGACCCCCATGCTGCCCTGCGCGGAAGACCTTGGCGTTGTCCCTGACTGCGTGCCCGAGGTTCTCGGCAGGCTGGGCATTCTGGGTTTGAGGATCCCGCGCTGGGTAAAACGCTACCGCGAAAACGGCGAGCCCTTCATCCCCCCGGCGGAATATCCTGAATTGACCGTCTGCGCCGCCTCCGTCCACGACACGACAACAGTGCGGCAGTGGTGGGAAACCGAAACCGACAGGGCGGGCCTGTGGAAGGCCCTGGGCCTTGCCGACGCCTATGGCAAAGAAGCCCCTTCCGATTACAGCCCAAAAACCGCGCAGCGGGTTTTTGAGGGGCTTCTGGGGGCGCGGTCCGTTCTTGCAATGTTCCAGCTTCAGGATTTCTTTGCTTTGGAAAAAAACCTCCGGGCGGCAGACGCGGCGGATGAAAGAATAAATGTTCCGGGAACCGTGACGGACGAAAACTGGTCCTACCGCATGCCTTTCAGGCTGGAAGACTTCGACGCGGAAGGAGTTTTGGCAAAGCGGATTCACGCCTTGATAAAAAAAAGAAAAAGCAGAAAACCGGCCTAGGCCGGGCCACAAGGAGGGCGCATGAGGAACCACATTCTGGAAAGGGAATTCCACATCTCCCGCGCCGCGCGAGAGAAGTACGCCTTCAACGAGGCCCTGTATGGACTCGAAGGCAATGTCGTTTTCGCTGATTTCGCCGCAGTGCGGGATTTCGCCGCGAAGATAAACGAAAAACGGAATGTCGCAAAACATCCCGAAAAGGCGCTGCGCGCGGGGCACCTGCACGCTATGGGGCTTATCGACGAGATTCTCCATTATGTGGTGGGGCTCTACCTGAAACAATACGGGAAACATATTCTTGCCGAGGCCCTGGAGGCGGTAAAGGCCGCGGCTGGCGGGGAAGACGCCAGGGCCTGCCTTGGGTTTTTCGTGAAAGAATTCCCTCCCGTTGCCGTTCACCGCGGCGAAATGACAGGCGAAGAGTATCTTGCCGCGCAAACAAAGGGCGTTTCCAACCAGGAAGTCGCCCTGGAAGAGATGCTGATGCTCTGGCTGGCAAACGACAACCCCGCCTTTTCCCCTTTCGGGGAGCTTTTTGACGATACGGACCTGCGGGGGAATACCCGCTACCAGAAAATCATCGGAAGCCTGAAGGAATTTTTTGAGGCCAGGCCCCCTTTCGGCCCGCAGAACCATTCTCTTGTCGATATGCTGAAGGAGCCTGTCGTGGCAAGCCCCTACTCGCTTCAGGGGCAGCTTGATTATATCCGCCTGAACTGGGGCTACTTTCTGGGCGATTTTCTGGAACGGCTCTTGCGCGGGATGGACCTTATCCGCGAGGAAGACAAAATGCGCGGCTTTGCCGGAGGCGGTTCCTCCGAGGTGTACAGCTATTTCGGCGAAGGCTACGGGGACGAGGAGTTTGAGCGTTTCAGCCAGGACAGGGACTGGATGCCCAAGGTCGTCCTTATCGCGAAAAGCGCCCTTGTGTGGCTGGACCAGCTTTCGCGGAAGTACGGCCGGCGCATAGCGACTTTTGAGGAGATTCCCGACGAGGAACTGGACATCCTCGCGGCCAGGGGCATCACCGGCCTGTGGCTTATCGGCCTGTGGGAAAGGTCGTCGGCCTCCAAGCGCATTAAGGAGCTGTGCGGAAACCCGGAGGCCGCGGCCTCGGCCTATTCGCTTCTTGATTACACCGTGTCCCCGGAGCTTGGCGGCTGGGACGCCCTGAACAACCTGCGCCGCCGCGCCTGGAAGCGGGGCATACGCCTGGCAAGCGACATGGTTCCCAACCACACGGGCATCGACTCGAAATGGGTTATGGAGCATCCCGGTTATTTCATCCAGTCTCCCTTCCCGCCCTTTCCCTCGTACAGCTTTAACGGGGAAAACCTTCATCCGGGCAGCGACGTGGGGATTTTCATAGAGGACCACTACTACAGCCGCGACGATGCCGCAGTGGTCTTCAAGCGCGTACACTGGCCCTCGGGCGATACGCGCTACATCTACCACGGCAACGACGGGACGCACATGCCCTGGAACGACACGGCGCAGCTTAATTTCCTCCTTCCCGAAGTGCGCGAGGCGGTTATCCAAATGATCCTGCATGTCGCGCGCAACTTTCCGATTATCCGCTTCGATGCGGCAATGACCCTGGCGAAACGGCACTTCGCCCGGCTCTGGTATCCCGAACCGGGCGCCGGGGGGGATATTCCCTCGCGCGCGGAACGCGGCCTCGCGAAGGATGAGTTTAACCGGCTGTTCCCCGTGGAGTTCTGGCGCGAGGTGGTGGACAGGGTGGCGGCCGAATGCCCGGACACGCTTCTTCTCGCGGAAGCCTTCTGGATGATGGAAGGCTACTTCGTGCGCACGCTGGGCATGCACAGGGTTTACAACAGCGCTTTCATGAATATGCTGAAGAGCGAGGAAAACAAAAAATACCGCCTGACGATCAAAAACACGCAGGAGTTCGACAAAGACATTCTGAAACGCTTTGTCAATTTCATGAACAATCCCGATGAGGAGACGGCCATTGCCCAATTCGGCGATGGGGACAAATACTTCGGCGTGTGCACGCTCATGGCAACCATGCCGGGGCTTCCCATGTTCGGCCACGGCCAAATAGAAGGTTTTACGGAAAAATACGGCATGGAATACCGCCGCGCCTACCGCGACGAGAAGCCGAACCAGGGCCTTGTGGAAAGGCACGAGCGGGAAATTTTTCCCCTCCTGAAAAAGCGCTATCTGTTCGCGGAAGTCGCCGACTTTCTTTTATACGATTTGTACGACGAGCACGGGCATGCCAACGAAAACGTCTTTGCCTATTCCAACCGCTGCGGAAACGAAAAGGCCCTGGTCCTGTATAACAACGCCTGCGCTTCCGCCTGGGGCTGGATACACCTATCCGCGGCCTACAGGGAAAAGGACGGCAGGAATCTTGTCCGGCGCGGCCTGGGCGAGGGCCTGGGCCTGCATCCCGGGGACGGGATGTACTGCATTTTCCGCGAACAGCGGTCCAACCTCTGGTTTATCCGCTGCTCCAGGGATATTTACGAAAAGGGGTTGTTTGTAAACCTTGGGGGCTACGCGACCCAGGTGTTCCTTGATGTGTACGAGGTTGCCGACGACGAGCGGGGAAGCTACCGCAGGCTGGCCGAATTCCTTGACGGCGCGGGCATGGAAAGTATCGACGAGTCCATGCGGGAAATAACCTTTCAGCCCCTGTACGCGGCGCTGAGGCAGCTTTTGTACGAGCGGTATCCCAGCCTCAAGGCCGTGCTTTTTGAAGTTCTGTCCATCGGGGAGAGGGCCGTTCCCGGGCGGAAAAAGAAAATGCCCCCTCGCGGCGCTTTCGGCGAAGCCGATCTTGCGGGCTTTACGGCCTCCGTGCGGAAGTTTATCGGGCAGGCAAACAGTTTCAGCGGCCGCAGCCTTGACAGTGAAAAGGCGGCGTTTTTGGTTCTTGACAGCATGGAAAGCTCCGCGCGGTTTTTACATTGGCTGCGGCGGCCCCGGCCTTCAAAGGCCCGGATGGGCGCCACCGTCATGGAAAGCTGGAAATTCCTGGCCGGGTTCGAGGACATCCACGCCGCCGCGGAAATCCTCTTCTCCTATTCCGTCCTGCGGGTACTGGAAGAGGTTTCCCTTTTTGAAGAATGGTCGCTGGGCCACGAGCTGACGAAGTTCTTTGTGAGGAACGACTGCGGGGCCTTCCGCGCGGGGCAGCTCTGCCTTCTTCTGAAAATACTTCTCCGCCATGGGGCCTGGTACGATGCGGTGAAAAAATTCACCGGGGTGGCTTCCCGCCCGGCGCGGGTTTTGGAATACTTTTTCAACGATGCGGATATTCAGCGGTATGCGGGCGTCAACACCTTCGAGGGCGAAGTGTACTTCAACAAGGAAGGTTTTCTGTCCCTTCTCTGGTGGCTCAGTGTCATCTCCCTGATACGCAAGCCCGGCGCGGCGGAGGAATACTTCCGGGAATCCGGGGAGACGGTTCTTATAAGTTCCTGGCTTGATCTTTACAAAAAGTCTGATTTCAGGCTGCATCGCCTGTTTGAGGGCGGCGCGAAAAAAACGGGCGCGAAGAAGGCGCCAAAACAGGGCCGGGGCAAAACCAAGCCGGAGGCCCCGGAAAAAAGCGCGGGAAAAAGCAGCCCGCGCGGCGCGCGGCCTTCTGCGGGCAAAAAATAAGGGGCTTCGACCAAAAGTCTGTATTTCCCGTGTGGTCAGTGGTTTCCCTGATTCCGCGCCTTGGGGCGTTTTGCTTTTGCGGTATATCGCGGTATATTTATAGCGTAAAAAATTTGTCAAGGAGTGTGCTATATGAAACGGATAGTAAGCGCAGGGGCGGCCCTGCTTCTGTTTTTTTTCTGGGCCTGCGCGACGGACGGCGCCGCCACCGCGCCGGGAGACCTCAGTTCCGGTTCGGGGGACTCCCGGCCCGGCGGCGGGGACACGGACCCGGACACGGACTCCGGGAACGCCGATGGCGGGGCGGCTTCCTGGAGCCTGGATGAGGCGCGCCAGACTGCGGCGGGCCTGTACAAGGGCATAATGCCCTATCCCGGCAGCGAGGGCCTTGAGACGGTGATCCAGCTCAGGCAGAATGGGACCTATATGATCCGCAGCCGTGTTGTCGGCAAAGTGGACAACCCTGTGGAGCTTACGGGAACCTTCGATATCGACCGGAACTGGATTGTCAGGCTGGACAAGACGGCGGTGGACACCGTCTCGCCGGTTTACGTCCTGGATCCGGGCCTTGAGCCGCCAACCCTGACCCAGCTTGACAATGAAGCCAAGCCTTTTTCGGGGGACGGGAGCGGCAGGTACGTCCTGAAAAAATTCCCCGCGATGATTACCGAAACGTACTGGAAGCTTGTCAGCATCTATGGCCGGCAGGTGGTCTGGACGGGCGATCCCAAGCGGGAGCCGCACATCATCCTAAGGCTCGACGGATATAAAATTTCCGGCCACAGCGGCACAAACTCGTTTTCGGGAACCTACAAGGTGAAGGACGGGAACGGCATCAGCTTCCCGCCGATGCGTTCCACGATGATCGCCAGCCCCAATATGAAAATCGAGATGGATCTGTACAAGGCCTTCGACGAAACCGACAGCTACACGCTCCATGAAAACCGTTTCAGCATCGGCAAACGGGGCAGGGAGCCTTCCGCGGTTTTTGAGGCTGTCTATCTGCGCTGAACGGCTTTTTATATTTTTTTTGACAGGTCCGCCATTTCGAGCGCGCTGATCATGGCGTCCCAGCCTTTGTTGCCGGATTTCGTGCCCGCCCTTTCGACAGCCTGCTCGATGGTTTCCGTCGTGAGTATGCCGAAGATGACGGGCACGCCGGAGGCGAGGGCCGCCTGGGCCACGCCCTTCGCGGCTTCCGCGGCGACATACTCGAAATGGGGGGTCGCTCCCCGGATGATGGCCCCCAGGCAGATAACCGCGTCGTACCTGCCGGTCTTTGCCAGCTTCGCGGCGATGGGGGGAATCTCAAAAGAGCCGGGCACGCGGACCACGGTGATGTTTTTCCCGTCCCCGCCGTGCCGGGTAAAACAGTCCAGCGCCCCCTCAAGGAGCCGCGCCGTAATAAAGTCGTTGAACCGGCTTACCACAATGGCAAAGCGTTTTTCCTGCCCGTCCAGAGTTCCGATGATTTCAGTATACATGTTTTTCTCCTTACAAAATCAGATATAGTTTAATTTATGCCCGAAGCGGCTTTTCTTCGCCGCCAGATAGCTCCGGTTTTCCCGGCCCGGTTCGATTTCAACGGGAATCCGCTCCCGCACCATAATGCCCCCCCGGGCCAGGGCTTCGATCTTGGCAGGGTTGTTCGTCAGAAGGCGTATGCCCGATATGCCGAGATCTTTCAGGATGGCCGCCGCGATGGCGTAATCCCTTTCATCCGGGCCGTGGCCCAGTTTGACGTTCGCCTCGTAGGTGTCGCAGCCTTCGTCCTGCAAGGCGTAGGCGCGGATTTTTTCCGTCAGGCCGATGCCCCGGCCTTCCTGGCGCAGGTACACGATAAGCCCGCCTTCGGCGGCAGCCCTGCGCATGGCCTCCTCAAGCTGCGCGCCGCAGTCGCAGCGCTGCGACAAAAAAGTCTCCCCGGTAAGGCATTCGGAATGGACCCGCACAATGACGCTGCCAGGATCGAGGGGCTTCTCCGACACGAGGACGATGTGGGGCTGCTCGGGGCTTGCGGGATTTTCGTAGAGAATAAGGCGGAAATCCCCCGTCTTTGACGGCAGCCTGCTTTCCGCAAGGCGTTTGGCTTCCGGGACCCGGTCTTGTTTGTCCTCCCGCGCGGCCGCGTCGTTTTTTTCGCGCCAGCGCGCAAGGTCTTTCACGGTGCAAATTTTCATGCCATGCTCGGCGGCAATCTCCCGCAGCCGCGGCACGCGCGCCATAGCGCCGTCCGCGTCCAGGATTTCGCAGAGTATCCCCGAAGGCCGAAAACCCGCCAGCCGCGCGAGGTCGGCGGCCGCCTCGGTGTGCCCCTGCCGCGAAAGCACGCCGCCCGGGGCCGCGACAAGGGGAAAGATGTGTCCCGGCCTGCCGAGGTCTTCGGGCCGGGTGGAGGGGTCGACGAGGGCATTGATGGTCGCGGCCCGGTCGAAAGCGGAGATGCCCGTGCCGCCGCCTTTTAGCAGGTCAACGCTGACGGTAAAAGCCGTCTCGTGCAAGGCGGTGTTTTTGCTTACCATGGGCGGCAGCTTCAGTTCCCGCGCCCGCCGGGCCGTGATTGACTGGCACAGAAGCCCCCTGCCGTGTCTGGTTACGAAATTGACGGCTTCGGGGGTAACGGCCTGGGCCGCCATGACAAAGTCGCCTTCGTTTTCCCTGTCCTCGTCGTCGGTGACGATCAGCATCTTCCCGCTTCGTATCTCCTGGATTGCCTCTTCAACATTCGCAAACTCACTCATTCCCGCACACTCCTAATAGCCAAGCTCTTTCAGTTTTTCAAAAGTCAGGGTTTCGCCGGAGAAGGCCTTCCCGTAGGGCGCAAGGAGCCTCCGCAGGTACCTTCCGATGATGTCGGTTTCCAGATTAAGCCGGTCGCCGGCTTTCTTGTGGCGTAGCGAGGTCCGCTCAAAGGTCGCGGGAATGATATTTACCGTGACCAGCCTTCCGGAAATACGCGCTATGGTAAGGCTTATGCCGTCCAGGGCAATGGAGCCTTCCGGCACGCAGCAGGGCAGCTCTTCTTCGGGAACCTCCACCACGAGGTAGACATTGCCGCCCCCTTCCGCAAGCTCGCGGATCGCCGCAGCGCAGCTTACATGTCCCTGAACGATGTGGCCGCCCATGCGGGTATCGGCGCGGGCGGCCCGTTCAAGGTTGAGCAGGCCGCCCGGCTTTAAGCCGCCCAGGGTTGTTTTTTTCAGGCTTTCCGCCAGGGTAAAAACCGAAAAACTGTCTTTTCCGATTTCAGAAACGGTCTGGCAGACACCCTCGACATTGATGGAATCCCCCGGCCTGGTTCCCTCAAGAACCGTGTGGGCCCTGATGCCCAGGCGGGCCCTGCCTGTTTCATGGATGATGGACTCAAGGTGTCCGGTTTCCTCAATAATTCCTGTAAACATTTTCTCCCTCGAAGAGTATTTGGTTTCCGATTCTTTTTATTGTGATGTTTTGGGGGCGCAGGGCCTGGGACAGCGAGTCCCTGCCCAGCCGCGAGATCGCCGGTTTCCCGCCGCCAAGGATGAGGGGCGCGAGGAAAACCGACAGCCTGTCCCAAAGCCCTTCGCGCAGGAAGGAGCTGAAAATTTTTTCCCCGCCTTCAACCAGAACAGAGCGTATGCCCCGTCCGCCCAGGGCGGCCAAAGCCGCGCGCAGCGGCAGCCCGCCCTGGCCCCCGCCTTCCAGCGCGATCACCTGGGATCCCCCTTGCAGTATTTTCCGCATTTTTTCGGGGTCCGCGCTGGCGCAGCACACGATAAGCGTCTTTTCCCTTTCGGGCAGGGCAAGGAGTTTTGCCGAAAGCGGAAGGCGGAGTCTTGAATCAAGAACCACCCGGAAGGGGTCGCGGCCTGCGGCAAGGCGCACCGTCAGTTCCGGGTCGTCGGCCGCGGCAGTTCCCCTGCCGATGAGAACGGCGTCATAGCGGGCGCGCAGGCGGTGGACAATCTTCCGCGCCGCCCCATCGGTGATCTGCCTGTCCTTTCCCCCCGGGGCGGCGATTTTCCCGTCAAGGGTCTGGGCGATTTTTATATGGATATAGGGCCTCCCGATCCGGTGCCAGGTAAAAAAACCCCGGTTTAAGTCTTCCCCCCATCCGGCAAGAAGGCCGTTTTCCACTTCGATGCCGGCCTCCCGCAGGAGCGAAAGGCCCCTGCCGTTTACCCCGGGATGGGGGTCCGTATTCGCGACGACAACGCGCCGAATGCCGTTTTGGATGATAAGCCCCGTGCAGGGCGGCTGGTGTTTTTCCGGGGAAACGAAGCAGCAGGGTTCCAGGGTGCAGTACAAATCGGCCCCTGCGGGATTGCGCCCCGCGCAGGACGCGGCCGCAATGGCCCGGGCCTCCGCGTGGGGGCCGCCGTAGCGTTCGTGCCATCCCTCGCCGATGATGCGGCCGCGCCGCGCCACAACCGCCCCCACCAGCGGGTTGGGGGATGTTTTGCCCTGGCCGCGCCGCGCAAGGGCAAAGGCGCGCCGCATGCAGGCGCGGTCAAAATCCGAAAAACCGCCATCCGATTTTTTCACGATGCCCCGAAACTCCTTCCCGCGTTTTCGCGTCTTTCCGTATGCCTTTCGGGGTCAAAAAAAACCCCCGGGAACCACGGTTCCCAGGGGCCTTTGTTTTTTCAAAAAGAGCCGCCGCCTTTCCCGACAGGCGCGGGCAGCAATTTTCTTCCATCCGGACTGTTACCGTCGGCGCCGGGATTCCACCGGCTCGGTCCGGGCTTTTTCCCCGGAGTTGCGGGCTGTAACCGCCGGTCGGGAATTGCCCCGCAAGGCTCACCCCGCCCCGAAAATCACGAAATAAACTCTAAAGGATTTCTGCGAATACGTCAAGGGGCAAAAATAGCGGGGGGCTGTGGAGAGTGAAGGGTTTTTGGGCGCGTTCCCGCCGAAGGCGGGAACCGGGCTTTCCGCTTCAATCTTTTGGCTAAAGCCAAAAGGATTTCCGCTACTATCCCTCGCGCATGGGCGGCAGACCGTTCCGCGCCAGCAACACGGGGCTTCGCCCACGGCCTGCTTTGTACGGCCTTTTAGAAAATCGCGGCCAGCCGGGCTTTCCGGGGGAGACTGTGTCAAAACTCTGCTTTTCAAGTCTTTAAGATGCCGGGATTATTACAGAAACAGGCAGGTTCTCCAGTGATCCACAGTCTGCAGGGAACTACCCGGCCAGATATGCCAGCAGGTTTTTGCAGCCCAGTATATTGATTACCCGCTTTACGTTGTAGGCAAGAAAGGTGAGGGAAAATTCCCCCGCCACATTTCGCAGCCCCCGGGTTAAACAATATCCCGCGTCCATACTTCGCTTTATGGTTCCAAATGGATGTTCGACGATGCTCTTCCTCTGCCTGATTATCCCCTTCTCCGGCTTAATCCTCATTTGTTTGACAAACAGGCCGGCCTCATTCCATGACTTTGAGAAATCCTCCCCGGTCATCGAGACCTGATGACGCCGTCCCCGTTTTTCCTTCGTGCATG
>JAISXE010000202.1 GCA_031270615.1 Spirochaetia bacterium | reverse complement strand
AAGGCCATCGCCGACAAAATTGAAAGCCAGCACGCTCAAGAGAATCATAATCCCCGGCGGCAGCCAAAGCCAGGGCCGCTCCGTCAAGGTAGTCAAAGACTGGGCGTCGGTAAGCATGTTTCCCCAGCTCGCAGTGGGCGGATTGACGCCCAGGCCCAAAAAACTCAAGGCCGATTCCATGATAATCGCGCGGGCGATTCCGAAGGTGGCCTGTACCAGAATGGGGCTTAGGGTGTTAGGCAGGATATGCAGAAACAGAATGCGCTGCGCCCCGAAGCCCAGGGTAAGCGCCGACTTGATATAATCCGTCTCTTTGATGGAAAGAACGCCGCTGCGCACAAGCCGCGCCACCTGGGGCCAGCCCAGAATGCCCATAATAAAGATGATGCGGCTTAAGCCCGAACCCACGATGCTGCTTACCACCATAAGGAGGATCAGCATGGGGAAGGACATAAACACATCGGCTATACGCATAATCACCATGTCGGGTATTCCGCCGAAATACCCGGCCTCAAGCCCAAGAAGGATTCCTCCAAGGCTCATAATCGCGGTGGCGCCGATTCCCACGGAAAGCGAGACTCGCGCCGCGAAAATCAGGCGCGAAAGCACATCGCGGCCCACCTGATCGGTTCCCAGAAGATGTTCCCGTGAAGGCGGCGCTTCAAAGTCTTTGCCTATCCTGTTGGGTTCGTGGGGCGCGATAAAGGGAGCAAAAAGCGCGCAGAAAACCAGCGCGCCGATAATCACCAGCCCCAGGAGCGCGAGTTTGTGGCCGCTGAAACGCCGCCAAATGTACCCCGCCCCGCTCTGTCCACATGCAGCCATACTGTTTTTCCTTTTAGCGGTACTTTATCCGGGGGTCCGCTATCCCGTAGAGTATGTCCGTGATGAGGCTTGCCAGAAGCACCATCAGCGCGCTCATCATATTCAAACCCATCAGCACAGGATAATCCCTGAGGAGGATGCAGTCCATAGTGAGCCTGCCTATGCCGGGCCAGGCGAAAATCTGTTCGGTAACTACGGCGCCGCTCAAAAGGGTGGGAATCTCAAGACCAATCAGGGTTATCAGCGGCAAAAGCGCGTTACGCAGGGCGTGTATGCGTATGCGGGAAAAAAAGGGGACTCCCTTGGCGGCCGCCGTGCGCATATAGTCCTGATGCAGAATATCCAGCATGGAGGACCGGATATAACGGATAAAGCGGCCGGATATATTGACGGCCAAAACCGCGCAGGGCAGGACTATATGCCGCGCAAGGTCAGGAATCCCGCCGCCGCCGCCCAGCGTGAGCATTCCGCTGGAGGGGAACCAGCGGAACTTGACGCTGAAAATAAAAATAAGCCCCAGCCCAAGAAAAAAGTTGGGCGCGGATACGCCAAAGAAGGCCACAAAAGTAGCGCCGTAATCGAACAGCGAATGGGGTTTAAGCGAACTCGCGATGCCCAAAGGAAGGGCGATGAGCAGTCCCACCGCAAGCGCGCTCCCCATAAGCAGGAAGGTGGCGGGAACTCTCTCCAGAATAACCTCCGCCACAGGCCGGTAGGAAGTAAAAGAGTAGCCCAGATTCCCGCGGACAACATTGCCCAGCCACGTAAAATATTGACGGTACAGGGGCGCGTCCAGTCCCAGATTGTGTTCCATGGCCGCCTTGGACTCCGGAGTCATGGTGGGGCTGATCATTAAATCGACGGGGCTTCCGGGCGCCAGATGAATGATAAAAAAAACAACAAAAGAAATTCCGAAGAGAATCGGAACCATAATAAGAAGACGCCGGATGATATAGTTTTTCATTGCGTTACCTTATGCCAGTCTGAGGGATGAATGCGAAAATGGCACGCGCACAAATGGCCTTCCTCATCTTTCAGTTCAGGCGTTTGGGTAAAACAGAGCGCCTGGACAAAAGGACAGCGCGTATGAAAGCGGCAGCCCGAAGGAGGATCCGCCGGATTGGGAACCTGGCCGGCCAGCACGATTTTTTTTCTGCCCCGGCTGCGCGGATTGGGATCCGGATACGCGCTGAGCAGGGCCTGGGTATAGGGATGCCGGGGATCGGCGAATATCCTGCCCGCGGGTGCAAGCTCTACGATTTTTCCCAGGTACATTACCGCGATCCTGTCGCTCATGTATTTGACCGCGCCCAGCCCGTGCGCGATAAAAAGATAGGTCAGTTTCAGCCGCGAGCGCAGTTCCTTAAACAGGGCGAGTATCTGGGCCTGAATGGAAACATCCAGCGCCGAAATAGCCTCGTCGCAGATTAAAAGTCCGGGCTGCACGGTCAACGCTTTTGCTATGTTGATTCGCTGCCGCTGGCCGCCGGAGAACTCGTGGGGAAAACGCCGCTTCAAATCCGGCGACAGGCCGATAAGATTCATGATGCGCTCTATCTCCCGCGGCACATCCCTGTCGGGAACAATATGATGAAACCGTAAAATCTCCGCCAGGGCGCTCTCCACGGTTTTGCGGGGATTCAGGGACGAATAGGGATCCTGAAAAACCATCTGCATCTTTTTCCACAGCGGCCTCATCTGGCGGCGCGAGTACCGTGAAATATCCGTGCCCTCAAAATATATCTGTCCGCAGGCGATCTCTTCAAGGCGCATAATCGCGCGGCCAATAGTTGACTTGCCGCAGCCGGATTCCCCAACCAGGCCAAGGGTCTCGTTGGGATAGATGCTTAAGGACACCCCGTCCACAGCCCTGACATAATTTTTTATCCGAAAAAAAACACCTTCGCGGATAGGGTAATGGATTTTAAGATTTTTCAGTTCAACCAGGGGCTGCGCCATACCTTCTCAGGCCCCCGCTTCCGCAAAACAGCGGACAAAATGTCCCGGATATTTTTCGCGCAAAGCGGGCTGCCCGCTGCGGCACCGGCCGGCCGCGTAGGGGCAGCGATCATTGAACGCGCAGCCTTTTTGTTCAAGCGAAATGGGAGACACAAAACCCGGGATAAAGTAGAGGGACGCATTCTCCGAAGCGTCCAGCGGAATGATGGATTTAAGCAGCGCTTCGGTATACGGATGCAGGGGGCGCGCGAAAATTTCCTCAACCCTTCCCGACTCCATGGCAAGCCCCGCATACATCACCACTACCTCATCGGCCATTTCCGCCACAACGCCAAAGTCATGGGTAATGATTAAAATTGTAATGCCCGTTTCCTCCTGGAGTTTTTTGAGCAGGCCAAGAATCTGCGCCTGAATGGTAACATCCAAAGCGGTGGTTGGCTCGTCGGCGATAAGCAGCCTCGGGCCGCAGGCCAGGGCCATGGCGATCATGGCCCGCTGGCGCATACCCCCGGACAACTCATGCGGATAACTGCGCAGGATTTTTTCCCCGCCGGCGATCCCCACCTGGTCAAGCAGCTCCCGGCATCTTTGCCGTATCTGCGCGCCGCCCATGCCGGTATGCAGCCGCAGCGACTCGCCTATCTGAAAGCCTATGGATAAAACCGGGTTCAGGCTTGTCATGGGTTCCTGGAAAATCATCGAAACCAGCTTTCCCCGTATATCCCGCATCCGGCTCTCCG
>JAISXE010000151.1 GCA_031270615.1 Spirochaetia bacterium | reverse complement strand
GATATGATGGCGGAAAGAAAGGTCTACTATGTGCCCACTATGAGCGGTATTTATAATGTAGCAGAAAGAGAAGCAACCAACGGGAATAATGAGCTGGCGGATTTAATCCGGAATGTTGTTGGTTTCCCGCAAAAAGAAAGCGTTACTATGGCTTATAAGCATGGGCTGCTTATAGGAACAGGCAGCGATACCCTGGGCAGCGTCTTTCAGGAACTGAAAATGTTTACTGGATGCGGCATGTCAAATACGGAGGCATTGAAATGCGCCACCTCAAACGCGGCAAAAATTTTACACCTGGAAAATCAGATTGGTTTTATAAAAGAAGGATATACAGCCGATTTGGTTCTTCTTAACGGCAATCCGCTGGAAAATCTTGAAAACTTGAGAAGAATTGAAATGGTTATCGCAGGAGGATCCATTGTTAATAATGAATGGATGTGCAATTTAAGCTTATGAAAACAGGCAATAAAAAAATCTCAGTCATAGGAAACGGGCCGCTATCACTCTCTATCGCCGCCATTTTTTCGCAGCGCGGAGGCCGGGTCAATTATATCGACGTACAAAAAGATGAAAACGCCCACAAAGAATTACAAAAAGCCGCTACTGTTACAGTAACCGGGGCAAAATCATTTACCGCCGCGCTGGATTCGGTAACCCGCTCATTTGCGAAATTACCCGAAGCGGGAATTATAGCAATCACCGTTACCCCTTCTGTGTATGAAGAAGTTTTTCCGCAGATAATTGAGAACCTGACCGACCACCAGCAGGTGATTTTTTTTCCAGCCAGTTTCGGCGCATTGGCCTTTAAGAATAAAATATATAGCCGCCGGAATGTCCCCGGTAATTTTACGATCAGTGAAGCGGTTTCCTACCCCTGGGTTTGCAGCCAGCAGGGACCAGCCGGGATATGCGTTCAAAGCGTGAAAGACAAGCTCCGTCTCGCGGTTTGTCCTTATGAAAAACGCGATGAAATTGTTACCATGTACAATTCCTATTTTTCAATATTTGAAGGGGCGGCCAATTTTCTTGAAACAAGCCTTGATAACATCAATATGATTCTGCACCCTCTGCCAATTCTTCTTAATATTAGCGCAGCGGAGGAATATACTGCCGAATTCCGGCATTATATGGACGGGTTCTCCCCTACTATCGGCATGTTGCTTGAAGAAATGGATCAGGAGCGGCTGGAATTGGGCCGGGCGCTTGGGATTCAGCTTATACCCACGCTGCGCCAACTAAAAGATTATTATGGTGATTTCGATACAACGACGATAGCGGGTTATGTGAACCGGTCGGACGGCCCTTATATTGATGTGAAAGGCTTTGGCTTAAAAAGCCGATACATTACCGAAGATATACCAGCTTTGGTCGTGGCTACTTTCAATATTGCCCGCGTTTTGAAAGTTCAAGTTCCCATTTTTGAGCTTTGTTTGATGGTTGCCAATTCGGTATGTCAAACTGATTTTCTTGCTCATGGAGTCTCCTTACATAGCATCGGGCTTGCGGGGCGTGAAAAAACAGATATTATTTCGGCCATAAACAGCTTGTAAACGATAACGCCGGGGCGGGCTTTATTGGTCAGATGACCGCCGCCGTGATGCGGCTCATTTATAGACAGACACTGATTAGCCGATTTCATGAGCCCAAAAAAACGGCATGAAAAGTTCGCGCTCATTCGTGTAATTCGCGGACTATTCTTCTCGGGAAATTTACCATCCCTTTGGATTGTTTTAAAACCCCGATGCGGGATATATTAAAGGGAATGAAACGAAAACGCTTTGCCCGCCTGCGGCGGGGCATGGCCTTCCTTGCCACGACCGGCGCCGGGGCCTTTTTTGTTATTGTCTCAAGCTGCGCGTCCCTGGGCAGGCTCCCTTCCGGGGCAAGGCTCGAGCGCATAGAAAAATCGCCGCACTATGTGGAGGGGGAATTCAAGTTTCCCGGGACCCAGCCCGAACACGCCACGGGGGAATACTCCGGCAGCATGTTCGGGGCGCTCTGGCGCTTCCTCTTTGGCACCGAGGAGCGCAACAAACCCTCTGCGGTTTTGCCTTCGGCAAAGACCGACCTCTTTTCCCTTGACCCCAGTGAGAACCTCGTCGTCTGGATGGGGCATTCCTCCTATTACTTGCAGGTTGACGGCAAAAAATTCCTCGTTGATCCGGTTTTCTCCGGCAGCGCCTTTGTCGTGTCCGCCTTTCCCGGAAGCGATGTCTACACCCCCGAAGACATCCCTCCCCTGGATTACCTTGTCATCACCCACGACCACTGGGACCACCTCGATTACGAAACGGTCACGGCCCTCAAAGACAAGGCGGCAGTGGTGCTGACCGGCCTGGGCACAGGGGAACATCTGGAATACTGGGGCTACGCGCCGGAAAAAATCATCGAACACGACTGGAACGAAACAAGCGAGCTCGGCGGGGGCTTCGCGGTTAGCGCCATTGCCACGCCGCATTTTTCCGGTCGCTTTCTTTCGCGTAACAAATCGCTGTGGACGGCTTTCGTGCTTGTGACGCCTAACAGAAAGATTTTCATCGGCGGGGACTCCGGCTACGGCCACTACTTCGCCGATGTGGGCCGACGCTTCGGGCCGTTCGATATCGCCTTCCTTGAATGCGGGCAGTACAACATCCAGTGGAGAAGCAACCACATGTTCCCCGAAGACACCGCCCAGGCCTCGATAGACTTACAGGCCAAAAAACTTTTCGCCGTCCACTGGGCCAAGTTCGCGCTGTCGGTCCACGCCTGGGACGAGCCCATCACGCGCCTCGCGGCCGCGTGCGAAGACCTCGGCATTACCCTTGTGCATCCCCTTATCGGCCAGGCGGCCAGATTCGACAATGACGAGGTTTTCCCCCGCTGGTGGGAGGGCATACCCTAAGCGCTTGCCTTAAGGTTTTTAACCACCGGCCTCGCTGGCAGCGCAGACAAGATGCTGAGGAAAGAGAAATCCGTGATGTCCCGTGTTTTCTGTGAGGCCGGGGGGTGGTTTCTCTGCGCCCGCAGGCTACATGCCGCGAAGCTCGTTGTCCAGACGCGCCCTGTTTTCGTTATCGATTATGCCCTTGTCAAGCAGGATGCCGTTGAGAACGCCGAGGTAATTTTTCAGGTGCCCAAAGTGGTTGACCTTGATTGTTGCAAGCTCGGCCTTCATTGACCCCATTTCGGTTTTTAGCCCACTGATTTCAGAGTCCAGTTTGGCGTCCAGCTTGGCGATATCTTCTTTGGTGGCAAGTTTGTCCACAAGCTCGTTGAAGAGGTTCTGCCTGAAGCCGTGCCTTACAAAATCCACGCCGTGCCTGCTGAAACCGATTATGAATATAACAGCGAACACCAGCGCGGCGATAAGGAAAAGCGCCGTCACGATAAAAGGGAAACTCTGTATAATATTGTTTAAAACATCCCAACCCGTCATGCCTTGAGTATATGCATAAGATTTCTTATTTGTCAAGTCGGAAGGGAGGCAGTCGGAAGGGAGGCACTGCGGAAAAAAAACAACCACTGCCCCCACAGACGAAGGCGGACGGGGGGAGGGGAAAAATCAGGAATCTGGTCATTGCGAGGGGCTTTTTATCTTTCCTGATTCTTTTTTCTTCGTCAGTGTGGTCAGTGGTTTCTTGTTCCGTGCCGTCAGTGGTTGGTTTTCTTCCGCGCGAGACGCCACTATATGGCACGCGAAAGCGTGTTCGTCTTGCAGGCCGCATGGCGAGAGCCCATAGAAAAGCACTAAGGGGAATACA
>JAISXE010000045.1 GCA_031270615.1 Spirochaetia bacterium | reverse complement strand
TTTCGCCCTTCCCTTTGTCCGTGCCGCCAGCGGGGGTCCGTGGGGTCCGTGGTTAAAAATCGCAAGCAAACGCCCGCATGCCGCCCCTATTTGACTTCCTTCGCAATCCTTTCGGCAATAAGATCGGGCGACAGGCCGTAATGCTGCAAAAGCTCCTCGTAGGTCGCGGAGTGGACAAAGCGGGGATTTCCGTCTTTGCCCAGAAGGTTAATCGGGACAAAACCGTCCGCCGCAATGGCTTTTTTCCCAAAAAGGACCTTGCGGAAGCAGTTCCAGATATAGCCGTTGTTCTGCTCCGCGACAACGATTTTCTTCCCGCTGTCGGCAAGCTCCCCAATCAAAGCCGGATCGCAGGAAGGCATGTCCACCACGGCCGCCGGGACGCCTTTGCCTTCAAGGATCTTCGCGGCCCCAAGGGCCTCGTAGACGCCGTGGCCGGAGCTGACAATGCAAACCTTCGCGCCGGGCGGATTGGCCAGGTAGTACCCCTTGCCGAAATCGAAACGGAAATCACCGGGATACAAAACAGGCGTCGCCCCCCTGAGTACCCGCAGGTACACAAGGCCGCGGCCGCCCTCCATAATCCACTTCAGGATGGCGAGGGTCTGCCGGGGGCAGGAAGCGTTGACGACCTTCAAGTGGGCGATGCCCTCATACACAAGGCTGTCGTCGTTGCCCATGTGGGTCGCGCCGTTCGTCTTTGTCTCGATATCCGGCGAGGTGGCCAGAAACGTCAAGTCAAGGCCGTGCCCCTCGGCCAGCCAGCCGTCCTTCATCTCCGCGGCCTCAAGACGTTCCTGCTGGCTGACGGCTATGCGGCGCAGGACCTTCCAGTCGAAAAAGGGCGCGAAGGTGCTTACCCAGGCATTGTACCCCAGGGCAGCGAAGGACTCGCCTATGCACATCATGTTGGCCTCCGCGATACCCGCGTTCAAAGCCCGCCGCCTGTCGACGTAGCCAACGCCCGCCTCAAGGCCGCTTATGCCCGCAAGGTCCGCGTCCACGGACACAACGCGGGGATCCCGCGCAAACACCTTCATGGCGGCGGTAATAACCTCCTGCGCCGAGTATTTTTTCCCGTCGTCCAGGACAGGCAGGGCGGCAGCGTCATACGCAATCCTCTTGTCCCGCGCCGGGGCCCGCCTCGTCTTAACCGCGCGCGCCCCGGATTGGACGGAAAAAGCCCCCCCGGCGGCGGAGACCACAAGCCCCATCTTCCTCGCGCGGGCCTCGACTTCCGCCCGCAGCGCGTCCCGCTCCTCCTTCCCCTCAACGGAAGCGATAATATCGGCAAGCTCGGCCACGCGGACGGCCCGCAGCCTCTCCTGCTCCGCCGCCTCCTGATCCGCGAAAGCATCGGTAAAATCAACCTTGTGGCCGCCCATAAAACTGGAAAGCCCGCCCCAGCCCTTGCGCCCATCGCAGATAATCAGCGTGGGGTGCCCGTCGCGCGGCCCGAATTTGAACTCGCGCAGGGCCTCAAGGACAGGCTCGTAGCGCGTCGCGTCCACCGTAAAAACATTCCAGCCGAAATGCTCCAGGGCATCAAGGCCCCCCATCGGGTACAGGAGGTTTTTCGGATTATCAAGCTGCCCGTTGTTTTTATCGACAAGGACGCACAGATTTTCCAGCCGCCTCGCCCCGGCAAACATAAACGCCTCCCAGGGAATCCCCTCCTGGAGTTCCCCGTCCCCGGTCAAAGCAAAAACATCGAAACCCTTCGCGCACTGCGCCGCGAGGGCGAAACCCTCGGCAACGCAAATCCCCTGGCCCAGCGGCCCCGTGGCCGTATGGATGCCCGGCAGAATAGGACCTGGGTGCCCGTTCAGAATGCTCCCGTGCCCCCGGGAACCCCTCAAACACGACTCCGGGAAAAAACCCAAATCAGCGTACACCGAAGCAAGCGCCGCAATCGCGTGCCCCTTGCTCAACACAAACAAATCCTGCCCCTCCTGCGTGGGCTGCGCGGCATTGAAATCCAGAATGCCCCCGTAATACAGGCTCACCAGCGGCACCACCGCGGAAAACGCCCCGCCAATATGGATGCCCTTGTCCACGGCGGTCTTCCCCTGCAAAACGGCCAGCAGCCGGATATCCGAATCCTTGATCTCCAGAAGCTTGAGAAACGCCCTTTCGGCCAGCCTCTCGTTTTTCATATCGTCACATACCATATTTCCCACCTCTTATTATGAATTGCTCGATCCCTGCAAATGCATGCGTTATAAAGTATAAATTGTCCCCCGCGTTTCTGTCAAAAGGTTTATGCCCATAAAACCTCTTTCATCCTGAATAAGGGCGCATTTGCGGCGCAAAACGCCGCAAACCGGGCTTTCCGGGACTCCGCTATCGCTCCGGCCCCGCCGGGATGCATGGGCGGCAGGCCGTTCTGCGCTACCAACACGGGGCTTCGCCCACGGCCTGCCTGTACGGCCTTAAAGAAAATTGCGACCAGCCCTGCGGCGTGGCTGCTTCGCATCCCTCCAATCCCTTGCGCGGCAAAGAGCCGCCACGAAGGCGGGGAACCGGGAACCGCAACCACCGGCCACACGGATAAGGACGGACCGCACAGACAAAGAAAAATCGCATCTGCTGCAGCCGGGGAAGAAAACCACCGGCCGCACAGCCACATACGGGAGCGCGCAGGCTTTTCGATCAAAACACCTGGCTTGTGTCCGCGGGTATCCGCGCCGTCCGTCCTTTTCCGCCAGAGCCCCATCCCTGCCCAAACCGGCGGTACGACATTGCGCACGCGATTTGTTATATCATACCCCGGAAACCATAGCGCGGAACATGCATTCTGTCAAGACGCCGCCGGGCAGAATTCCATTTTTTAGTTGACAACAAAAACAAATTATAATACCATTGATGGTATTCGATAATACGAACCTGGTTCGTATAAAGAGATATGTGAGAAAATAGATAAAAAGGAGATTTTCTATGAAAAAAACCAGCACATTGGCTTTTGCCCTGATCCTGGCCTGCTCGCTTCTGACAAGCTGCCTGAAAAGCGAATCGGGCGCGGCGGGCGCTCCGGCCCCGCAGAAAAGCCCCCAGGCGGCGGCCGGCATCACCTTGAAATTCGCGCATTTTTCCAACGAGATGCACCCCATCCACACCGGCGCACTTGAGTTCGCAAAGAACGTGCGGGAGAAAACCAACGGCGAAGTCGCCGTCGAAGTCTATCCCAACAAGGAGCTGGGCAGCCCCATGGAACTGCTGGAGCAGGTTTCGCTGGGCAATATTGACTTTAATACCGGCACCCTCAGCGACATGGGCCGGTATTCCTACCGGTTCTATGCGGTACAAACGCCGTTTATTTTTGAAAATTACGGCCATGCCCATAAGGTTCTGGACAGCGCGGAGTTCGCCGCCTGGGTGCGGCCGGACATGGACAAAAACAACTTCCACGGCCTTGGCTTCTGGGAATACGGCTTTCGCAACACAACCACCAACGGAAAAGTCATTAATTCCCCGGCCGATTTGAAAGGCGTAAAAATCCGCGTGCCCAAAGTGGCCCAGTTGGAGGAATGTTTCGCGGCGCTGGGCGCGGTAACCGAGAAGATCGATTACAACGAGCTGTACCTCGCCATGAAGCAGGGCGTTGCCGACGGCCAGGAGAATCCGGTTGGCGTCATCAAGGCCGATAAACTCTACGAAGTCCAGAACCAGCTTGCCATCACCAACCACATGTACGAAAGCGTCCTTTTGATTATGAACAGCGGATCCTGGAACAAACTGAGCGACGCGCAGAAAAAAATCATTGAACAGGAAGGCAGGGCCTGCGGCGACAAGGTGCGCGGCATCGTTATCAACTCCGAAAAAAGCGACATCGAGGACCTTAAAAAATTCGGCATGAATGTGACCTATCCTGATCTGAACGCCTTCAAATCCATGATGAAATCCGCATATACCAACATAGCGAAAGTGTGCGGCCAGGAAAATATCGATACAATCGTAAAACTCGCCGGAAGCGCAAAATAGTTTTCAAACGCAACAACCCCGGCGCCTTGCGGGCGCCGGGGCGGCGGAACTGAATCCCGCCGCGCGCTATTTATAGGAGATGCAGTATGGCATTGGTTGTGATCTTCATTTCACTGCTCGCGGTCATGTTCCTGGGCGCTAGCACGGCGGTCAGCCTTGGCGTGATTCCGATTTTTACTTTTCTGGCCGCGGGGCAGGCGGGGAATCTCGCGATTATCGCGCAAAGGATGTTTTCCTCGGTAACAGGCGTTACCCTTTTGGCGATTCCCTTTTTTCTTTTAATGGGAACCTTTATGAACGAAGGCGGCATTTCCACCCGCCTGTTCAAATTCGCGAAGGTCACGGTGGGGCATTTTCCGGGCGGCCTTGCCATAGCGGACGTCCTGGCCTGCACGATTATGGCGGCAATGTCCGGCTCGGCAATCGCCTCGGCGGCGGGGCTGGGGATGATCGCCATTAATGAAATGGACGAGGCGGGATACGGGCGCAAATTCCCGGCGGCGCTGACCGCCTGCGCCGCGACCCTGGGGCCGATTATCCCGCCCAGCATCACCTTCGTTGTGTTCGCGAGCCTGACGGGAGAATCCGTGAGCGACCTGTTTGCCGCGGGAATTGTCCCCGGCGTCTTTCTGGCGCTCTGCATGATGGTTATGTCCACAATCGTGGCAAAGAAACGCGGGATTCCCCGGTCTCCCAAGTCCAGTTTGAAAGAGAAGCGGGACGGCCTGCGCCAGGCGTTTCTGCCGCTGCTTGTTCCGGTAATCGTCCTGGTCGGCATATTCGGCGGCTTCGCCACCACTACCGAAGCGGCGGCGATAGCGGCCTTTTATTCCGCGATTCTGGGAATTTTTGTTTACAAAGAGATTAAATTGAAGGACCTTCCCCGCATTTTCTGGACCACCGTGGAGCAAATCGCCAAAATCATGTTTGTCATCGCCGTGGCGGGTTTTTTTCAGTATGTTCTGATGAACCTGCGCATCCCCCAGATAGCGGTCAGCCTGATTAGCCAGGTAACCACCAACCCCTATCTGATTCTTCTGATTATTATCAGCGTGTATCTGATTTTGGGTTGTTTTTTGGAGGGCAACGCGATTATCCTTATTTCCATTCCGATTTTTGTTCCCATCGTCCAGAGCTTTGGCTACAGCCTGATTCAGTTTGCCGTCGTAATGGCGATGGCGGTGGATGTGGGCCTGATTACGCCCCCTTTGGGCCTCAATGTGTACACTGTCGCCAGCATCAGCGGCGAGGGAATACTGGATATCGCGAAAGAGGCGGTTCCGTTTATCATACTTATGATCGCGGTTACGATTGTGATTGCGTTTGTGCCCTGGTTCAGCATAACGCTCCCCGCGATATTCAAATAGGAGGCTCGCATGGATGCCGTAAAGAACTTTTTTATAAAGTCGGATCGCCTTCTTGGGGCCACGCTGCGGTGTGTCTGTGTTCTCAGCATGGCGGGTATTTTCGTGCTTTATATCTTGAATGTTTTTATTCGCTTTATGCCGGTGACCAATCTTACCGTTACCGATGAAATCGTGGAAATGCTGACAGGCTGGGTGATTTTTTTCGGCGCGGCCGAATTGCAGAGGGAAGGCAAACATTTCGCCCTTGATTTTTTGGTGAAAAAAATTGAAAACCGGTTTTTGGGAAAGCTCATCCGAATTTTTGTTTATTTTATCTCGATGGTCTTCATCTGCGTTGTGCTGTATTACGGATTCGACCTCTACAACAGGTCTCTCAGCGTGTCCACGACGCTTCGCATCCCCAAGCGGATGTTCTACGTTTGTGTCCCCCTGTCCGCGATACTTATGGGGATATATATGACGCGGGACGCGGTAAAAATAATTCTGTCGTTCCGCGGGCTGAAGGGCAAGCTTACATCGTAAAACGCGCGCTGCGGGTTGGATCGGCCAACCCCGCCGCGGGGCGGCCGGATCCACGGAAAACACCCGCAAAGGTAAAACCGCTTGGGCGCGATTGCTTTTTCGGTGTGAAAATTCAGTAACTATTCAGTCGGGGGGCACACCAAAGCCTGAAACAAAAACGCGGGGCCTGTCGGCGGGGAAAAAAACCCGCTTTATCGCGGCAGACCGCGAAGCCCCCACACAGGCGGGCCGCGCGAGCAGCCCGCGCCTTTTGCTTACAGAGGCTTTGAAACGCAGGCCGTCTGTTTTTTTTAGGGCCGCACTGGCTGGCCGTGGCCCTTCCGGTTGGATCTGCCGGTGTGGTCAGTGGTTTTCTTTTTCGGCTGGGCAGTTGCAAAATTGAAACGCTGCGAGGCAGGGGCGGAAGTCCCCGCAGGGGGAGGCTTGCCACTGCCAACAGGTTAAGGCATAGGTCAGCCCGTGGGGCGCAAAGGATTGCAGCGGAAATCCTTTTTGCCGCCCGGCGGCAAAATGATTGAAGCGGAAAGCCTGGTTTTTGGCGCTCCGGCGCCAAAAATGCGCACACCCTTTCTTAACTTGTTGACAGTGAGGCGCCTTGCCCGGAAAATCATAAAGCGCCAGCGGTTTTTCCCCTTCGCGCGGCAAGCGCTTTTTCGTAGGCCTCCAGGTATTTTCCCGCGGACTGGTTCCAGGAAAAACGTTTTCCCATGCCCTGCTCCCGCAGGGACCGGAGCGCGGCCTTGTCGTTCCTGTAGAGAGCCGCGGCCCGTTTGACGGCGTTGTAAATGTTTTCCGGCGTAATCGTATCGATGACGATCCCGGTTCCCGCGCCCGTCTGCTCGTTGTAATCCTCCACCGTGTCGGCAAGGCCGCCGGTATTGCTTACGATGGGAATGGCGCCGTAGCGCAGGGAGTAGAGCTGGTTCAAACCGCAGGGTTCAAAAAGGCTGGGCATAAGGAAAAAGTCGCAGCCCGCTTCGATCAGATGCGCCAGTTGGGTGTTGAACTGGAGGATTACCTTGAGGTTGGGCAGCTTCCAGGCCAGGCGGGCCAGCTCCTGCTCGTAGGCCGCGTTCCCCGTGCCCAGGATGACTATCTGCACGCCAAGCTCGCGGCAGATCGCGGCGAGGTCCCCCCGGCTGTAGGAAAGAAGGACCCCGTAGCCCTTCTGCTCCACGATGCGGCCGATCATGCCGATGAGGGGGATGTCCTGGCCGGCGGGCAGGGAAATCTCGGCCTTCAGGCGGGTTTTCAGTTTTTCCTTGCCGTCGAGCGCTTTCTCGGAAAAGTGGAAGGGCAGGAGGGGGTCGCTTTCCGGGTTCCAGCGCGAGTAATCTATGCCGTTCAGAATGCCGGTAAAATACCCGCCGCGCTCGCGCAGGAGGCCGTCCATGCCGTTGCCCTTTTCCGGCGTCAGTATCTCCCGGGCATAGCCGGGCGAAACGGTTGTCAGCATGTCGGCGTTTTTGATGCCGGCCTGCAAAAGATTTATCCCGTTGTAAAACTCGAAACCGGAGCTATAGAAATGATCCCAGGCCAGGCCGATGGCGTTCATGGCGTCCTTATGGTAAACGCCCTGGTATCCCGCGTTGTGCAGGGTCAGAACCGACGCGGTCCGGGAGAATTCCGTGCGGTTTTCTATGGTTTTGAGGTACACGTTGCACAGGGCCGCGGGCCAGTCGTGGCTGTGGATGATGTCGGGAATCCAGCCCAGCATCCGGCACAGTTGGAAGGCGCCCCGGCACAGAAGGGCAAAGCGGGCCACGTTGTCGGCAAAACCCTCGCCCCCCCGGGGGCCGTATATCCCGTCCCTGCCGTAATAGCCCTCATGTTCCAGAAAGTAAACGGGAACGGCGCAGCCCGGCAGCCTTCCCTCGTACACGCCGGTCCATTCCTCCCGCGCGCCGATGGGCACGCCGAGGGGGAAGGGGTGTTTTTTCAGTTTTTCCCTGGCAATATCGACGGAGTAATAGCGGGGCAGGATGATGCGTATGTCATACCCCTGGCGGAACAGCTCCGCGGACAAAGAGGACACTGCCTCGCCCAAACCGCCCACCTTCGCGAATGGTTCGGCCTCGCTGGAAACCATCAGAATCTTTTTCATACCACTAAAAATAGCTTATTCTGTAGTTTTCCGCAATCCTAAAACCCAGGCCGCCGTAGAGCCGGAGGGCTGGCAGGTTGTGTTTCTTGACAAAGAGGCAGGCGGTTTTCCCGTCCGCGAAGATGTGCCACAGGAGCCGCCGCATCAGAAGGCGCGCGATCCCCCTGCCTCGGAAATCCGGGAGGGTATACACCCCGCCTATCTGGTCGCAGGTGAAGCCCCGGGCGTTGGTAGCCCCCTTCGCGATAAGCCTTCCCGCGTAAAAACCCAGGTAGACAAGCTGGGTTTTGAGATTGAGCTTCAGCTCGCTGCGCGTCTTTGAAGCACTGTAGTCCTCGTCCCGGAACAGGATTTCCTCTTTTTCGTAAGCTTCCTGGAGGGGGAGGATGGCCGGCAGGTCCGCGGCTTTGGCCCTGCGGATTTCAAGGGGAAAGGCCCCCGCGCGGGGAAGCTCCTGCGGGAACCCCGCGCTTGCCATCAGGTAATAATCCACGGAAACAAGGGGGTCCATGCCCAGCCAGGCGGTAAAGGTTTGCACATAGGTTTTCAGGCCAACCAGAATGGAGAGCTTCCCCCAGGCGCTCCGGAAAATCCCCCTCGCGGCCTGTGCCTCCCGCGCGTCCGCCGCGGGAAGGCCGGGAAAGTAGGGGATGACAAGGCCGCTTTTTGTCATATACAGAACCTGGCGGGGCCTCCCGTTTTCCCCCCGCAGGGCCAGCCGGGCGCTTCCCGAAGCCGGAAGCGCGTACTTGCCGCCCGCAAGCAGCCTGCCCGTTAAGGACGCGCATTCCCACTCCCGCTCGCACAGAAGCCCCCGGAGCGCGGGAAGCTCGGCCCTGCGCGCGAATGCCCAGCTCATTCCCGCAGCTTGATTGGCAGCACGCCTTCGGCGGCGTAGTCGCCCCGCAGAACCGCGAAACCGGCCTTGAAGGACTCGGCGCTCCAGCTATAGGCCGCGATTGCGGCCTCCACCCAGGAAAGCTCCGCAAGGTACACGGGCGTCAGAATGGAAAAAACGATGACCCTGCCCTTGAAATCCCGAATCGCCTTCAGCACCTCAAGGCTGTTTGGGTTGGAAAGGCAGAAAATGATGGTGTCGTAGCCCTGCGCCGCGCGCCGGAAAGCCGCGCGGTCTTCCGCGTTTGAAAAATAAAAAGGCTCGTAGGGGAAAAAGAATTCTCCGGCCCGGGGATACCGCCGCCTGCCGTAATTCAAAAAAGCGCGGTGCTGCCCCGCCAGAAGCACCTTCTCGTTTTCCGCCGGAACGAAGGGCAGCGCGCCGTTTTCGTTTCTGACAAGCGTTATGCTCCGCGCCGCCTGGTCGAGAAAGAATTCCCTGCTTTCCGCGCTGGGGATCCCGCTTATCTCGCCCGCGTTTGGCGTGAAAACCCCCCCGGGGTTTTTCAGGTATTTCAGCTTGATACGCAAAACGCGTCCGGCCGCCTCCCTGATGCGGCTGCGGAAAACCCCGTCGTCCTGGTAGCGGCGAAAAACCGCCTGCCAGATGGAGTCGTTTACCCCCGGCGTCTGCGACAGCATGATCATGTCGTTGCCCGCCGCCAGCGCCTCCACGCAAATCTCGGCAAAAGACAGGCCGCCCCAGCGCGCGCCCGACATATACAAATCGTCGGTAATAAGAATGCCCTGAAACCCCAGCCTGCCGCGCAGAAGCTCCCCCGCGAAAAAAGGGCTCAAGGACGCGGGCCGCTTGTCCCCCGTCACCGAGGGGAAACTCAAATGCCCGGAAAGAATCGCCGGTATGCCTTCGGCAATCAAAAGGCGGTACGGCAGAAGGTCGCGGTCCCACAGAGTGTCGAGGCTGGCGGTGATTTCGGGCATCCTGCCGTGGGAGTCCCCCTCCGCGCCGCCGTGTCCGGGGTAGTGCTTTGCCGTGCTGATGATGCCCGCCCGCGCCAGGCCCTTGTAAAAAGCAACCGAAAGCGCCCCCACCAGCCGCGGATCCGAGGAGAAGGCGCGCGGGCCGATCACATGGGCCAGGGGGTTGGTATACACGTCCACCGCAGGGGCGAAATTCATGTTGACGCCCAGGGCGCGGATTTCCCGCCCGATGTAGAAACCGCTCATGTACGCGTCGTAGGGCCTGCCGCTCGCGCCAATCGCCAGATTCCCCGGCGTTACCGAAGCGTCGCCCTTGATGTGCCGCACCCAGCCGCCCTCCTGGTCGGTGGCGACAAAAAGAGGAATCCCGTGTTTCGTCCCGTAGGCGCTTTTCTGCATAAGGGCAACGCTGTCCGCGAGCGTGGAAAGATTCTCCGCGTTCCAGCCGAAAATTTTCACCCCGCCGATATTGCGCTGCCGCAGCCAGGCCATAAGCTGCGGCGTGGGCCTCTCGCTCTGGTAGCCAACGAGAAACACCTGCCCCAGAATCTCCTCGCCGCTCATGGCCGCGAGCAGTTCCCCGGCTATCTGCCCGTCCGGGGCGTCCTTCCAGAAAAGCGGCAGCTCCTGCGCGCAAAGAACGTGAGGCACAAAAAGCAACAAAAAAAACGCGACACAACGCGGACGCATGGTTTTCCCCGGCACCATTTGAAAATAGCATATTTTCGCCGCCAGCGCCAGATACCGGCAAAAAAAAACCAGGAATCAGGCGAGGAATTTTTGGGCGCATTTTTGGCGCTCCCGGAGCGCCAAAAACCGGGCTTTCCGCTCCAATCTTTTTTGCGGCTTTGCCGCAAAAAAGGATTTCCGCTGCAATCCCTTGCGCGCCCGGGGGCTAAGGGCGGCCCGGAAAAAATTCAGGGGAATTGCCCTTGGCAATTCCCCTGCGTAAAACCGGGCGGCGGCAATTTTGCATGCCCCGGCAACCGCACGCGAAAGCGTGTTTGTAATAACAATGCTTCCGGGCAAGAGGCCCTAAAAAACCTGTGGCGTATATATAGGTTAATGGCCGAGCAAAATTGCCGCCGCTGCCGCTACTGCCACCGCAAAACAGGATAGCCGCCCGACATTTCCCAGATGTTTGTAAAATCCCAGCCGAGGGCGGTGTAGGTTTCCTGCGACGCTATCTCGATACTGTTTTTGTCTAGGCCGTCCTTGCCGTTGGCGGTTTTATCCGAACCGCCGCCCATCATGGCGCTGTTGGCGATGTTGCTGGTTAAAACGTCGTTATTGTACAGACTCCCCACAACGCGATGAATGTTGCTGCCGCCGCCGCTTAAAGAACCATTTAAAGCCGCGCTCTTTGTTATAGTATTAATAGTCTCGCTCTCACCAAGCGCTCCTACAATTCCGCCGACTTGATAAGTGCTGGCGGCGCTGGTAATATTTATGTTTCCTTTGGCGTAACATTTTTCGATTACTGAGTTGCCATCGCTTTCTCCCGTTAAACCTCCTGCTTGAACACTGCCTTGCGCAGAACCGGAAATATTTCCCGTGGCGTAGCTATTTTGTATATTCACGTTATTGTTTCCAACAAGTCCACCGGCCTGGACATCATCGCTTGAATCCACACTAATCGCGCCGGTGGCATAACAATTCGTAATTGCGGCATCGTTTGTTCCAAAAAGTCCTCCAATAACGATTTCGCCGCCCGTGGCAGTTGTTTTGCCGGACACCTTACCTGTGCTATAGCTTTTGGTAACGCCCCCCTGTATAATGCCGGAAAGCCCCCCCATAATTAATCCTTGACTTCCGGCGGAACTTCCCTTTACCTCCAAACCGGAACCGCAATTTATCAAAGAAGTATTACCGCCTTCACACAGGCCCGCGATGGCTCCGATAAATAACAATGCTTGCGGTGAGGCGGTAGCAACATCCAATGCGCCGGTGGAGTCAATAGCGGAAATTTCAATATCGCTGAATTGTGCATTTTTCGAGATGCCCGCCACTACGCCAACAATATATACTCCATATGTACCTGACACCGTCATA
>JAISXE010000005.1 GCA_031270615.1 Spirochaetia bacterium | reverse complement strand
GTGATCCGGGGGCGTTACGGGGGTGGCAAACCCCCGTAGAGGGGGCTGGTCGCGCGCTCCGCGCGCTGCTCGCCCATGCATCCAGGGTAGCGGAAGACCGCAGGGCTGGAGCGTGGGGGAGGCTTCCCCCACCTAAACAGGGTTTTGGAACAGGCTCTATAATTTTACTGGGTATGGTAATGCTGTTTTTTGGGGGGGCCGGACTTTTTGCCCAGACCCTTACCCTCGAGGAGGCGATTCGTCAGGCGGGAGACGCCATTGGGGCCGGGTTGCCCCGAAACGCGGCGGCGGCGGTATTCAGGATTGATTCGGATTCCGGGTCCCTGTCGGATCATATTGAGGAAGAGTTGGCGGGGCATCTGGTCAACAAAAAAACGCTTCTGATGGTTGACAGGAAAAACGTTGACGCCATTAAAAAGGAACAGGAATTGCAGCTTTCCGGGGAGATCAGCGACGAATCGATCCAGGCCATAGGAAAGATGCTTGGCGTCCGGTTCATCATAACAGGCTCTTTTACCGATATGGGCGGAAATTACCGTTTTAGGGTGCAGGCCGTTGAGGTTTCCACCGCCGTAATCGAGGCGGGCGCTTCCGCGACGGTACGGGCAGACGACCAGATCGCTTTTCTTCTTTCCCAAAGGCGGCCCATAGCTCGCGGCGGGGGCGATTACCGGATCGGCGAGCAGGGGCCGGCCGGGGGAATCGTCTTTTACGACAAGGGGAGGTTTTCTGGGGGCTGGCGTTATCTGGAAGCGGCGCCCGTCCAGACCGAAACAGACTGCGAATGGGGCACGGGGATTAGCGCCGGGACCTCTCCCGCGGTGGGAACCGGGAAGAGGAACACTCAACACCTTGCGGAGCTTATGAAAAAAATGAACATAAGCGGAAACGCTGTTCTGTACTGCGATGAGCTTGTGTATGGAGGGCTTGACGACTGGTTTTTGCCGAGCGCCGGCGAGCTGGAATTGATGTATAAAAACCTTAAGGCAAAGGGATTGGGGGATTTTTCGGATACGGCTTATTGGTCATCCACCGCCGGCAGCGGTTTGTCCAATATGCACTTGTCCTTTCAGTTTAAGTCCGGCCAGGGAACGGAAAATTATGGGGCCGATACCGCCAAAGTCCGGGCGGTTAGGGCTTTTTAAGCGCTGTTACGCGGAAGAAGCAAGAGAAGCGCGGGCCACGCTGGCGGCTCCAGGCTTTTATATTGGCTGTTCGGTTTTTGTCCGATTTGTCGGCCTGTCGCCTTTATATACGACAGAACCGTTTTTGGGCCTCTCGCCCTGTTGCCGGGTGGGCAAAGACACGCCCTGATGGGCGTGCGTTTATTTCGGCGTGCGCGGTCCGTGTTGTCCGTGGTGAATTTTTGCCTTTGTGTGCTATGCGTTATTTAAGGATAAGCTCTAAAACGAGTGATTGAAAAAAGCGTGGCTATTCAGCCAGGGGGCTGTGTCAAAGCCTGGAACAAAAACGCGGGGCCTGTCTGCGGGGTCAGCGGTTTCTTGTCCCGCGTCAACTGTTTCCATCCCCCGCCATGAGGGAAAACAGCATCATCCGCGCCATTTCTTCGGGGAAGCTGAGGCCGGAAAACACGATGCTCCGCGCCTCGACCGCGACTTTCAGGCTTTGCCGTATTTCGGCGAGGCTGTAGCCCTGCTGTGCCATGAGGCCGGAAAAAGCGAAGCGGAGCATTATGGCGGCGCCCGTCGCGTTTTTCCCGTCCGCGAACAAAAGCCGCCCGGAGGCCGCGTAGAGTCCGTCCCGCCCGGAAGGGTCCGCGAAAAGCGTTGCCTCTTTTAAGGGGATGGGGGAACCCGCCGGGATAAAAGGCGGCAGCCCGGTTTTTCCGGCCCGGGGCAGGTAAAAACCGGCGGCGTGGCTTTCGAGGTCTCCGAGCGTGTCTTCCCCCAGGGGGGGGGACACTCCGGCGTACAGCCAGGCCAGGCGCTCGGCAACGCCGCTCCCCATAAGGATGAGCTGGGGCGAGGGGATGGCGATTTCCATGCCGGTTTCCTTGTTGCGGTAGTAACGCGCCTCGCCCCCGTCAAGAAGCACGGATGTTTCCTCCCAGGCCCCGTCCGTGCCGATACCGAACTCAACCAGGCCGACGGAGTAGTCGCCCGCGGCCGCAATCAGAAAACCCGCATCCCCCCGCGTCTTTGAAACCGCGCCGTATATGCTGCGGCTGTGTTCAAGGAAATAGCGCGAGCCCATAGTGGAATTGCCGTCCGCTTCGGCAAAGCCGCGCAGCAGCTCCGTGTTTTCCGCGACGGAAAGGTAAAAGTAGGCGTCCATGTCCGGGGGCAGGGCCGCGGCGGGGTGGACCGGCGGCAAGGCCGGCGGCGTAGTGCCGCAGGCGGCAAGCGCGAACAGGAGGGAAGCGGCGAGAAAAGCCAGGCGAGGTTTGTTTTTCCGCGAAAAACCATTTTTTTGGCGATTGCCGCGCATAGTCAAAACCGCCTGCTTAGTCGGAAATCTCTTTGATGCGCCATTTTCCCGTTCCCTTGTCGTGGTATATCCTGCTTGTGGGGATTTCCAGAAGGCGGCCGTCGTCGCTGAGGAGTTTTGCCCGCTGGGACAGGATGTTGATTTCGGTAATTTTGAAAACCGATTCGTCGTAGGGGATTTTGTAGCCTTCGGGCGGGAGTTTCTTTTTTTCCTCGCTGTAGGTTTCAAATTCGTAGGACAGGCAGCACAGGAGTCGCCCGCAGGGGCCGGAGATCTTCATTGAGTTGAGGGACAGGTTCTGCACCTTCGCCATTTTGATGGAAACAGGCTTGAGCTTGTCCGTCATGCCGTGGCAGCAGTAGGCGCAGCCGCACACGCCGACGCCGCCGATGACGCGGGATTCGTCCCGCACGCCTATCTGCCGCAGTTCTATGCGCATTTTGAAAACCGCCACCAAATCTTTTACCAGATCGCGGAAATCCACGCGGGCCTCGGCGGTAAAGAAAAACAGGATTTTCGTTTCGTCAAAAATGTAGTGGGAGGAGACCAGCTTCATGTCCAGGCCGTGCTGGAAGATTTTCTGTTTGCAGATGGCAAAGGCTTCCTCTTCCTTGACTTTGAAATCCGCGTACTTTTTTAAGTCTTCCGCGCTGGCTACGCGCACGACCTCGCGCAGGGGCGGCTGGCCGCTCCCTTCGTCGGCGCGCATGTTAAACTCGTGCACCGGGCCGAGTATCCTGCCGAGGTCCTTTCCGTAGCGCGTGGAAAGCACGATGTAATCGCCTGCCTTGAGGTGCATCCCTTCTTTTGGGGCGCAGAGCTCCGTTTCGCTGGAATGCAGGACCTTCGCCAGCATAAAGGCTTTTTCCAGTTTGATGGTTTGGGTCGCCGGCTCGTCGGCGCCCTGCTCGTCTATATATTCATCCATTGCCAAAATGGGCACTCCTTGTTACTGACGCAAATCTACCAGAAGTCCGTAGATTTCGTCTACCCGCCTAAGGATTTCCAGCTCTTCTTTTTGGCCGCGCATGATTTGGGAGGCGAGTTTTTCCAGCCTGACGTTGATCACCCGGATCTGGGTATAGACTTTTTGCCCGTCCCGGAACGGCGGCTGGGCGGAGACTTCCAGTTTGTAACAGGCGGCTAGAATGAGTTTGACAAAACGCCGCACCGCCTGTTTGTAGTCGTCCACGTTTTTGAGCGTGGCGTTTTTTTTGAGTTTTTCCCCGTGGATGTGTACCTCGTCCAGGGCCGTGGCGATCCCCGTTTCGCTGTCCTGCTGCGCGGCCTGCGCGCCGCTGACCTGCGCGTCCTCTTCCGTTTCTTCCGCGCGCGGCCCAAGAAGATCGAAAAAACCCCGCCCGGGTTTTGCTGCTTTTTTTGGGGAAGCCTTGTTCCCGGAAGGTTTTGCCGGAACCGAAAAAAAACTGCCGTGGAAGTCTATTCGTTCCATGACGCGCCCCTCACCCTCATACCTGGGTTTTCTGGCGGGAAGAAGCCTCGGCGGAATGGCCGAAGAGTTTTACCCCGAGCCAGCCCCGCTTGTCCGCGCCGGGGGTTCGGGGGGATTCCGGGGACGCCGGAATGCCTGAAATGCTGATGCTTCCTTCAAGGATGACGCCTTCCTCGGCAACAAGCTGGGGGCTTGAAATCGAGCCGATGACTACCGCCGAAGAGAGGATGACGACTTTTTCGCTGGCGGTAATGGCGCCGCGTATGATACCCCCCACCACGACCGAGGCCGCGCTGATGGAGCAGTCGGCCCTGCCGCTCCTTCCCACGAAAACCTTTCCCGCGGTTTTTATCGAACCCGCGAAATCCCCGTCAATGCGCAGAAGGCCGCTGATGGCGATATCGCCCTGGAAGAAGCTGCCCTCCCCGATAAGGGAATTGACAAAGGCCTCGTTTCTGGGATCGGGCATGGGGGTCACTCCCACACGTTGGTGCCGGCGCTGGAAATGTTGAGGTACTTTGCGGGATCGACGACCTCGGAACCTATGCGCACTTCATAGTGGATGTGGGGTCCCGTGGACAGGCCGGTGTTTCCCATGGTGCCGATAACCTCGCCCTGCTGGACCTCCTGCCCCCGCGTGACCATGACCCGCTGGAGATGGGCGTATTTCGTGTAGAACCCGTACTTGTGCCGGATCACCACATAATTGCCGAAGCCCATAGGCTCGTAATCGATGGTGACGATTTTGCCCCTGGCCGTGGCCACGATGGGGACATTGTAGCCGAAGGCGATGTCGATGCCTTTGTGGATGTACCATTGCCCGGAGAAGGGATGCAGGGTCGGCCCGAAGAGGCTGGTTACCCGGCCCCGGACGCCCTTGACCGGCCAGAGCGTGGGGATATCCACGAGGAGGTCTTTCTGGGCGGCCAGGACGTTTTTGATTTCGCTCAAGGGCGCGTTCAGGTTGTTGAGGAAGGTCGTGAGGGTCTGCACGTCGTGCAGCTCCTTGATTTGCCCCGCCTCGACCTCCGACAGCCCAAGGAAGGAAGACAGGTCCCCCTGCGCGCCCGTGGTGAGGGGCCGCTCGGGGATGTTGATTCCCACAACGCCGAGGGTTGAGTTCAGGGTGCCCTGGAAGGTTTTTGCCGCTTTTTGCAGCTCCGCGATTTCCTCGCGCAGGGTTTCCAGATTGGCCTGGGCCGTCTCCCAATTCTGCGACTGGGCCGCCAGAAGCTGCTGCGTGCCGGTAAAATGGGTGGAAAGGGCGAAAAAGCCCACAACCATGAGCGCCACCAGGCCGAGGGCGAAGACCAGGGAGAAGACGTTTATGTGGAAGTTGAAAATCCGGCGTTCCGAGTGGGGGATGAACATGACGGTGAAGCGCTGCCTGCCCAGGGAGACGGCGGCGCCCAAAGCCCGGCCGACAAGCATAAAGCCGCGGCCAAAAAAGGAGACAATACTGAGGAAGAGTCTTCTTTCGAATTTTTTATATCTGTATGCCGGCACAACAGCCCTCTTTTTTCGCCTTGTTTGTTCTTGAAGAGATACGATATGCTCCATTATTAGCATGGTTTGGGGGTTTTGTCAAGCCGCCGCCGAAAATCCTAGTGCCGAAAATACTGCCGAAAATTCTATTGACGGCTTGCGTTCCATGTGTTATCTTTGGAGTCATAGCAGGAAACAGCGTAAGCCGACTATATTTTTTCAAATTGGAAGTAGTATGCATTTGTTTGATACTCACGCGCATATCGGCCTCATAGCCGAGGACCCGATAGAACAGCTTATCATTGTTCAGGAGGCCAGGAAGGAATCCGTGGACTGCATTGTCAGTATTTGCAACAGCCTGAGGGATTTTTTCCAGGTTTACGAAAATCTGAGGACGGCTTCCCATGTGTACCATGCCGTGGGCGTTTCTCCTTCCGAGGTGGTGAATCTGCCGAGGGACTGGGAGGAGCAGATCGAGAAGGGAGCTTCCTTCCCCCGGATAATTGCCATCGGTGAAATCGGTTTGGACTACTATAGGAAATTCGGCAATAAAGACAGCCAGATTGAGTTATTTATTCGGCAGCTTGAGATTGCCGAGCATTTGGGGCTGCCTGTCATCATCCACAACCGCGACGCGGGCAAGGACGTGCTGGAAATCCTAAGGGAGAAGATCCCGTCCAGGGGCGGGGTGCTGCATTGCTATTCGGAAAACTGGGCCTACGCGCGGGATGCCCTGGACCTGAACCTGTACATTTCCTTCGCGGGCAACCTGACCTACCGCAACGCGCGCAACCTCCACGAGACGGCAAAGAATATGCCCCTGGACCGGATGCTTATTGAGACGGAGAGTCCTTTCATGGTTCCCGCGAGCCACCGGGGGAAGCGCAACAAGCCCGCGTACCTGAAGGAAACGGCCCACTTTGTCGCGGAGCTTCGCGGGGAGGACTTCGAGGCGGTCTGCGATGCGCTTTTCCAGAACGCCCTGCGCTTTTTCAATGTCACGCCATAGCGGCCTTACGGAGAAAAACCACTGGCCACGCACGCCGAAATAAACGCGCGCCCATCAGGCGTGTCTGTGCCCACCCGGCAACAGGGCGAG
>JAISXE010000407.1 GCA_031270615.1 Spirochaetia bacterium | reverse complement strand
GTCGGTGCGGTCAGTGGTTCATCTTCCCGCCGCCTCGCGCCGTTTAAAAAGGTCTTCCAGCACGATGGCCGCCATGGCTTCCACGACGGGAACGACGCGCGGGCAGATGCAGGCGTCGTGTCGGCCCGGGGTGCTGACTTCGGTTTCCCGGCCGGCCGTGTCCAGGGTTTTTTGCGGTTTCGCGATGGAGGCGGTCGGCTTTACCGAGACGCGGAAAACCAGCTCCTGGCCTGTGGAGATGCCGCCCAGGACGCCGCCTGAGTTGTTGGACAGAAAACCCCCCGGGGCCAGGGCGTCGTTATGCTCGCTGCCCTTCATGTCGGCGGCGGCAAAGCCCGCGCCGAACTCGATGCCCTTCACCGCCCCAATCGAGAGCATGGCGCGGGCGATTTCCGCGTCCAGCTTGTCAAAAACCGGCTCGCCCAGGCCGGGGGGAAGCCCGGCCACCCTGCATTCCACAACGCCCCCCGCGCTGTCGCCTTCTTCGCGGAGCCTCGCGATCCGGGCCTCCATCCTGCGGGCGGCTTCGGCGTCGCAGGCGCGCAGGGGGTTTTTTTCGATAGCATCGGGGTCAAAGCCCGCGCAGGCTATGCCCGCCGCCCGCAGCGTGTACGCCAGCACGCGCACCCCCCGCCCCCCCAGGATCTTCTTTGCCACCGCCCCGGCAGCCACCCGGCCCAGGGTTTCCCTTCCCGAAGCCCTGCCCGAACCCCGGTAATCGCGCATGCCGTATTTTTCCAGGTAGGTGTAGTCCGCGTGCCCGGGGCGGAAGAGGTCCTTAATCGCCGCGTAGTCCGAAGGCCGGGCGTCCGTATTGCGCACAAGAAGAAGAAGCGGCGTTCCGCTCGTCTTCCCCTCAAAAACGCCGGAGAGGATGCACACCCTGTCCTCCTCCCTGCGGGGGCTTGTCAGGGCGGACTGGCCGGGCTTCCTGCGGTCAAGCTCCTTTTGTATGTCGGCCTCGCACAGCTCCAGTCCCGGCATAACCCCGTCAAGTACCGCGCCCAGGGCGCCGCCGTGGGATTCGCCGAAAGTCGTGACGCGGAAAGCCTCCCCGATTGTGTTAGCCGCCACGGCGCAGCTCCCTGCGGGCGGCAAGATGCTCCAGGGCAGCCTGGGGGCTTTTGTCCCGCATGTCTACGGTCAGGTCCGCCTTCTTGCGGTACAGGAAGACCCGTTTTTCATACAGCGCGTGGAACGCGGCTTTCGGGTCGGGGGCTTGCAGAAAAGGCGGAAGGCCGGAAGAGGCGATGCGCGCAAAAAGAACATCCTCGTCCTGGTCAAGAAAAACGAAGAGGCCCCTGCCCTCCAGCGCCGCAAGCCCCGATGGGTTTTCTATGGTTCCGCCGCCCAGGGCCAGCACCAGCGCGGCTTTTCCCTGCGGGAAATCCGCGGCGATTTTCCGCAGGGCCTCGGCTTCAAGCGCCTGGAAAGCGTCCTTCCCCCCGTCCCGGTAAATCTCCCGCACGCCCGCAGGGCGGCCCCTTTGCCGCGCGGCGATATCCTCGGCAAACCCGTCAAGGTCGATAAAAGCCTCCCCCCGGCGGTCGGCCAAAAGGCGTCCCAGGGTGGTTTTGCCGCAGTGCTTCATGCCCATAAGGACTATCACGGGTTTTCCCCGCTCATCTTCATCGCGGGGAGGGGGCCTTTTTCCTGGATGGCGGTGAAAAACCGGGTAACGGCCTCCCCGAATCCGGAAAGCAGCGTAAGGTCCTCGTCCCAGAGGCGCGGGTTTTGCAGCACGCGGCGCACGCGCTCTTCGGGGCCTGAGCCTTCAAGGCCGAGGAAAAACGCAAGGACATCGGCGTCGTCTTTGACAAGGTACTCCCCCTCCGCCCTGCGGCCCACAAGGGCGCCGCCGCGCATTTCCCCTGCGCGGTAAAAGGCGATAAAGGCCGCCATGGCCCAGGAAAGCGCGTTTGGGGCTTTCCCGAAGGCGGCGCAGTATTCCTTGATTGTGGGAAGCACGCGGGCCTTGAACTTGGCCGCGGAATTGAGCGCGATAGACAAAAGATAGTGCTGGATGTAGGGATTGGCGAAACGCTCCAAAACCCCGGCGGCGAATTCCTCAAGCTCCTCCCTGGGCAGGTCGAGAACCGGGATGATTTCGCCTCGGATCGCGCCTTCCATCCACGCGCGGATATCCGGGTCCGCCATGCACTCGCCCACGGTGTTTTTCCCCGCGAGGTACGCGCCCATAACCGTCATGGTGTGCGCCCCGTTCAGGATGCGCACCTTGCGCGTCCTGTAGGGCGTCATGTCGGCCGTCCAGACGATGTGCATGTCCGTTCCAGCGCCCAGTGCCCTGTGCAGGGGAAACTCCTCTTTGATGTGGTCCGGCCCCTCGATGACCCAGAGGCGGAAAAGCTCGCCCGTATCGTAGAGGGCGTCTTCGCAGTCGGCCTCTTCCTGGAGCCGGGCGATTTCCTCTTTGGGGTAGCCGGTCATGATGCTGTCCACAAGGGTATTGCAGAAGGTGTTCGCGTCGCCCAGCCAGCGGATAAAGCCCTCCCCCAGCTTCCATTCTTCGGCAAGGCCAAAGACGATTGTTTTGAGCTTGTCGCCGTTCCGGTCGATAAGCTCGCAGGGAAGGAAGATAAAGCCTTTTCCCGTGTCCCCGGAAAAGCGCTTGTACCGCTCATACAGGAAGCGGGTGACCTTTCCGGGAAAGGACAGGGGGGGCGCGTCAGAGAACCTTTCGCCCCCGCGGTAGGCGATGCCCGCCTCGGTGGTGTTGGAGATGATGATGCGCAGGTCAGGATTCCCGGCGCGCTCCAGAAAGCCCCCGAAATCCGCGTAGGGATTCAGCGCCCCGCTTATGGAGGATATGACCTCGCTTGCGGTAAAAGGCCTGCCGTCCCGAAGGCCCCGGCGCAGCAGGGTGTACAGGCAGTCCTGGGATTTCAAGGTATCCGCAAGGCCCTGGGGGATGGGCTGGACGACAAAGGCCCTGCCGTTGAACACGCCCGCCGCGTTCATGCGGTGGATCATCCAGTCGGCAAAACCCCGCAAAAAACCGCCTTCCCCGAACTGGAGAACCTTCTCCGGCAGGGGTTTATCCAGAATCCCGAAGGGGTCAAGGACGGCGGCACGGGAACGGACCAGGCTTTTCGTCAGTGTTTCCATAGGCTTTTTCAATCCCACGGTACACCGCCCTCGGGAGCGTGTCAAGGCGTCACTCCACCCGTATCGCCGCCGTCTGGGCCGTGATGGCAAGCTCTATGGCGTTGAAGAAGGTGTCCTGGTCGTAGGCGGCGCTTGTCCGGTCAAGGCAGTCGCGGATAAGGCGT
>JAISXE010000400.1 GCA_031270615.1 Spirochaetia bacterium | reverse complement strand
CAGGCTCAAGGCCTCTGCGGCGGCTTCCTCATCCATCCATTTGGGAATACTGATGGTGCGCCTTACGGCGTGGTTGTCCCGCAGCTCCGTTCGTATCAGATTGGCAAACCCGCCTTTGTTGGTTTTCATTTTCTCAATCGCGGTGGCTGCGGGTATATTCCGCTTTTTATCGTCCAGATACCTAATCCACTGTTTTAAGGCCGATTCGGCCATCTACATGGCATTGCCCAAAGATTTACCCTCGCTGATGCAGCCGGGCAAATCGGGATATGTTATTGTATAACTGCCGTCCGTATTTTTATGAAAAATTGCCGGAAAAACATATTCCATGATCCTGCCTCCTTACCGGATGCCGGCGGCCTTTAAAATGGCCTTCGGCGAAGCAATCCAGATAGCGTAAGTGCCGCCGGTATTATAGCTGGATTTCGAGGGCGCGACAGCCCGTGGGTGCGCGAGGGGCTGGTCGCAATTTTGCTCGGCCATTAACCTGTGTATACGCCAAAGGCTTTTTAGGGCCTCTTGCCCGGAAGCCTTGTTACCACAAACACGCTTTCGCGTGCGTTTGCCGGGGCATGCAAAATTGCTGCTCGCCCATGCAACCTGGATTGCAGCGGAAATCCTTTTTTATCGCGGAGCGATAAAAAAGATTTGAGCGGAAAGCCCGGCTGGTCGTATTTTTGTCCCCGCTACGCGGATACAAAAATACTGCTCGCCCATGCGACCTGGGTTCCCGCCTTCGGCGGGAACGCGCCCAAAAACTTTTCACTCCCCACAGCCCCTCGCTATTTTTGCCGCTTGACATTTTTTGAAAAGCAGGATATAGTTGCCACGATGATTACAAACCGGCAGTCCATTAACCTTCTATCCCTCCTGCTAGGGCTTTTACCCGCGGCAAAGGCTGGGAAAGGTGTAGGCGTGTAGGCTGTCGTCCAGAACGGTTTTCAAGGCCCGCTGTCTTTCCGGCAGCGGGTTTTTTTTATGCTGAAAGATCAGCGCCTGGAAGGCACGGGCTGCCCGCCGCTTTTTCAGGGATACAACAAAGGAGGAGACGAAAGTGAGCAAGTACAGCGAATTTCCGAAAATCGGCCTGAGGGACAGGACCTGGCCGGACAGATCGATCACGGCGGCGCCCAGGTGGTGTTCCGTTGACCTGCGGGACGGCAACCAGGCCCTCGCCATCCCCATGAATCTGAAAGAGAAGCAGGAGTTTTTCGACCTGCTGGTAAAAACGGGCTTTACCGAGATCGAGGTCGGGTTCCCCTCGGCTTCCCAGATCGATTTTGACTTTATCCGCTCCCTGATCGACGGCGCGAAGGTTCCGGACACCGTGTACCTTCAGGTTTTGACGCAGGCGCGGGAACACCTGATCCGGCGCACGTTTGAAAGCCTGAAAGGGGCCAAACGGGCCGTGCTGCACCTGTACAACTCCGTCTCGGCCCTGCAAAGGGAGATCACCTTCCGTATGTCGAAGGCGCAGATCAGGGACATCGCGGTGAACGGGACGCGGCTTGTCAAGTCGCTCCTGCGCGAGCTGCCGGATACCGAGATCGTTTTTGAGTATTCCCCCGAAAGTTTTTCCGGGACCGAAGCCGACTATGCCGTGGAAATCTGCCAGGCCGTGCAGGACGCCTGGTTCGAGGGCGGGCTGCCCGGGAATGTTTCGAGGAAAATCATTTTCAACCTGCCCACAACCGTGGAGGCGGCGACGCCCAATGTGTATGCCGACCAAATCGAATACTTCTGCCGCCACATAGGAAACAGGGAGAATGTCATTGTCAGCCTGCACACCCACAACGACAGGGGGACGGGCGTCGCGGCCACGGAACTCGGCATCATGGCGGGCGCCGAGCGCGTGGAGGGAACGCTTTTCGGCAACGGCGAAAGGACGGGCAACCTCGACATAGTCAACGTGGCTTTGAACCTCCACAGCCAGGGCGTGGATCCGGGGCTGGACTTCAAAGACCTGCCCCGCATACAGGAAGTCTACGAGCGCTGCTCGGGCAAGAACATCCCGCCCCGGCAGCCCTACGCCGGGGAGCTGGTGTTTACCGCCTTTTCCGGTTCGCACCAGGACGCCATCAAGAAGGGCATGGACCACATGAAAAGCGTTTCGGGCGAAGGCCCCTGGAAGGTGCCCTACCTCCTCATCGATCCCAAGGACATTGGCAGGGACTACCAGGCCATCATCCGCATCAACAGCCAGAGCGGCAAGGGAGGCGTCGCCTACATCCTCCAGACCAAATTCGGCTACGAGCTGCCCAAGATGATGCATCCCGCCATAGGCAAAATCGTGAACAACATTTCCGACAGCCTTGGGCGCGAGTTGGACTCCGCCGAGATACTGGACATTTTTGTCAATAATTTTCTGAACGTGGAAGAACCCCTCAAGCTGACAGGCTGCGCCGCCTCCTCCGCGCCTGAGGACCCGGAAACGGTGCGTTGCAGCGCCTCGGTGCTTTATAACGGCGAGGAGCGCGATATTGCCGGCAGGGGCAACGGGCACTTAAGCGCCTTTGTGGATGCCATGCGCGCAAACGGAATCAACAGTTTCGATATAGCGGATTTCCACGAGCAGTCCATGGGTTCCGGCGCCGACACGGAGGCCGTCGCGTATGTCGAAATCAAAGACGCGCGCGGGGCGCCTTTCTGGGGCGCGGGGA
>JAISXE010000386.1 GCA_031270615.1 Spirochaetia bacterium | reverse complement strand
AACGGTCTGCCGCCCATGCATCCAGGGAAACCGCGTGATAGCCCACAGGGTTCTCCCGGTTATGCGGCAACCTGCCTGAATGCAGCGCGATTGCCTGCAATCGCGGTCGCGGTTTACCGGCCTTTCGCGATTTCCTGATTGCAACCACTGGGCGAAGCCCCGCAAAATCACGCAATTTCCGTGATTTGCTGTGCCCTGTGGTCAGTGTGGTCGGTGGTTTCTCTTATTCTGTTGTGCAAGGCGGGGAATTATTTGGGGATAGGCTCTAAACAGGCTCTTAGGCCTGGCGTCCGGTTGCCAGCTTTTCGCGGAAACGACCGAGGTCCTTGCCGGAAAGGCCGCAGGCCTCTGCCGGCGCGCCCGCGAGCAGGGCCTTCAGGGCCGCGAACTCTTTCGCGGAAAAAACCACGGCGCCCTTCTCGTGCTCCTCGAAGGCCTCCAAGGCAAGGGGGCATACCTTTTTCGCGATACCGTACAGGACTTCGGCGTACAGGCGGATCTCCTTCTGGGCGTGGGCGTCCAGCCGCAGCCGCAGAAAATGCAAAAGGTTGTGCAGGTCGATCTGCCAGTACCATTCGGTGTAAAAACTCAAAGGCAGGTTAATGCGCGCAATTTCCCGCGCCACGCTGCCCAGAAGCCGCTCGTATTCCGCATAGGTCCGCTTTTGGCCCGACACAAGAATATCCAGCACCTCGGCCGCCTTTTCCGGGGAAAGCGCCTCCCCGCCGCGTCCCTGCCTGTTGTCCGTGCTTTGCGCGGCCAGGTCTCCCGCCGCAGGCACATAAAACTCGTCCTTCATCACGCTGTAGCGCCCCGAAATCTCGTTCAGGCGGGCCGTCCTGTGGCGCACCCACTGCCGCGCGACAAAAACGGGCAGCTTCACATGAAAGGTAAAAACCACCTGCTCGAAAGGCGAGGTGTGCCTGTTGCGCAGAAGATAGGAAATAAGGCCCCTGTCCTCGCGGTAGCTCTTGGTTCCTTTCCCGTAGGAAACCCGGGCCGCCTGCACGATACGCTCGTCCCCGCCCAGGTAGTCGACAAGCCTGACAAAACCCTTGTCAAGCACGGGGAATTCTTTGTCGAGGATATCCTCGGCAGCGGGGACAATGCAATGCGCCATATCCCCATCCTACAGGAAGCCGCGGCAATTCTCAAGGGGGCGCGGGAGCGAAGTTAGGAATGAGGACTAAGGGTCATCCGTTGATTTGGAAGGCATGGTTCATCAGCCCCTTTGGGGCTGATGAACCATGCCATAAAATCCAATTCCTTGCCAAACGAAGATACCTCGGAGCTTGCTCCGAGGTTCTTCATTCGTCCGTGTCCGGCGGTGGGGTCAGTGGTTTGGAATTGCTGCCACCCCGTGCCCGCCCATGCGCCAGGGATTGGAGGGGGCGCGAAGCGCGCCCGCAGGGCCGGAGCGACAGCGCAGCCCCGCAAAGCCCGGCCCCGGAGCGCAGCGCAGGGGAGGCGCCCATTCACCCTTACCCCCACCCTCATTTTGCCGCGCGCGGCTGGGTGTCCGCGAAAACCTCAAAAGCGCTTGCTTTTCCGGCGGACACTTGCCGAACCGGGGTTTTTTTTGCCATACTTATAGTAATGGCGGAGAGCGCGAACCACAACCCCGCGGTGATTATTCCTTATCCGGGAGTAAGCGTGAATCCGGGGGAGCAGGATATTTTCGTTTATCTGAGGCCGGAATCCAACGGGGTCCTTGTGGAAAGCATCATGCTCAAGGTGGTCCAGCGGAACCCCGATTACAGGAAACGGCTTTTTCTGGCCTACCTCGCGAACCTGCCCGGGGAGTTCATCCGCCGCAACCGCATCACCGCCGACCACTACCCCGTCAGGCTGCGCTTTGCCGAAGAAGGGGCAGGGCTTTTCACCCGGCACATGAAGGCGGCCTTCAGCGGGGAATCCGGCGTGGCCTTTTCCCGGGCGCGGATCCTGGGCGGTTTTGCGGCCCTGCAAGAGCTGGGCATAAGTTCCACGGAGCTTTTCGACGTGTGGGTCGAGAGCAAGGACATCATCATGCTCAACGGCCAGACGATCAAAAAAATCGGGGACTGTTATGTCGTGAACCCCGACATCCCGGAGCTGATGCGCATGAACTGCGAGGGCACGAATATCGCCGTCATGATCTTCCGCACCGCGATGAATTACGCGGAGTTCACGCAGATCGTCCAACTGATGGAAAAAGCCCTGATGGACGCCCGCATCCTTCTGCCGGAGCGGCCTTCGGCCCGCATCTTCCACTATTCCAAAGGCCCCTTTGAGCAGATTCTCGACGGCCTCGGCTATCTGTTCACCCCGGAGGCCGTGCACATCCCGCTCTCGGACCTGCCCTTTTCCCGCTTTCTGGCGGCGCGGGGCATGGACTTTCCCCTTACCCTGGGGTACATCCGCCACCCGATTATCCAGTACGCCGCTGCCGACGGAAGCCTGCGGGAAAAAAGCATTTACGACTACACGAAGGAAAACTCTTACGAAGAAACCTGGCAGAAACTCCTCACCGTCAAAGCCCAGGCCCTGCTCATGACGGAAAAAGCAGACTAAAAAGCTCCCGGTGCGTCTGCGCCACGGGAATCGCCGGGAACTGCCCCACAATGGCCTGCGGCGGCCGGAAGAAAAACCCCCTGTCCGCCGTTTGCAGCATGGCGACATCGTTGTAGGAATCGCCCGCCGCGGACACGGTAAAACCCATGCTTTTGAAAGCCTCCACCGCGCGCTTCTTGCCGTTCGGCTGCCGCAGCTCGTAGCCCGTCACCTCCCCCGCCCCGTTTATGGTCAGGCTGTTGCAGAACAGCGTGGGCCAGCCCAGGTGCCGCATCAGCGGCTGCGCGAACTGCTCAAACGTGTCGGACAAAATAATAAGCTGCGACCTTTCCCGCAAATCCCGAATAAACTCCCGCGCCCCCTCCAGCGGCTCCATGCCGGAAATCACTTTCTGAATATCGGCCAGCTTCAGCCCGTTCCGCTTCAGCATGTCCAGCCGCCAGCTCATCAGCTTATCGTAATCCGGCTCGTCCCGCGTTGTCCGCCGCAGCTCCGCAATCCCCGTGGCCTCGGCAAAAGCGATCCATATTTCCGGAACAAGCACCCCCTCAAGATCAAGACAAACAATATCCATCGGAATCCTCCTTGAAGCCCCTACTATACCTGGCAAAAGCGCGCGAAACAAGGGGTGCCCCGCGCGGGGAAAACCAACCACGGACGGCCACAGGCAAAATACTGGAGCAAGAGGGGAGTGAAGCATCAAGAAAAGAATTTGGGCGCCTTTTGGCGCTCCGCGCCAAAACCGGGCTATCCGCTCCAATCTTTTTGCGAAGACGCAAAAAGGATTTCCGCTTCTATCCCTGGCGCGGCCACGGCCCGGAACCAATAACCGCGGCCCGCGATTTGCCGTGCTTTTATTCTTGCTTTCCTTCCGGTTTTTCCGTACTTTTATTCTGATAGAATTATTTCATAAAGGAATTTTTCCCATGTATCTCAGGATGGATCAACTGAGCCTGGTTATTTCGCGGGCTCTGGACATAATCGAAAAAGAAAAATTTGGGGCAAGCAAGAACCACAGCATGCGCGTCGCCGTGCTGTGTGCCGCGATGGGGCGGCGCATGGGCTTTGACGGGGATTCCCTGTCGGCGCTGACAACCTGCGCGCTTTTCCACGATAACGCGCTTACCGAATATATGCTTTCTGAAAGGGAGGGCGAGCTCCGGGCGGACAATCTGCGCCTGCACTGCGAGTACGGGCAGCGCAATGTGGAATGGCTCCCATTTAAAAAAGACGTGGCGGGATTCATTCTGTACCACCACGAGCTGGAAGACGGATCGGGGCCTTTTGGGAAAAAAGCGGGGGAATATCCTTTTGAGGCGGCGCTCATAGCGGTCGCCGACCAGGTGGATGTCAGGAACCACCTGCAGCGCGTTCCCCCGGAAGATTTGCCGGAACTGCGCTGGCGGATACGGGAGCAGCTCGGCGCGGGCGTCTCGCCAAAAGCCACCGGGGCCTTGCTCGACGTGCTTGACGGGGAAATGCTTGAGTCCCTGCGAGACGGGGCCATTTACGCCGCCGTGGAAAAGACAGTCCCTGTTTGGACCGCCAACATCCGGGACCCGCTTATCATCCGCATTGCGGGCATGGTCGCGCATGTGATTGACTACAAATCCGTTTTTACGAAGAAACACAGCATACAGATCGCCAACAAATCCTGGCTTATGGCGGATTACTATGAATACACCGAAACCCAGAAGGCGCAGTTATACCTTGCCGCGGCGCTGCACGACATAGGCAAAATCGCCACGCCCGTGGAAATCCTGGAAAAACCCGGCAGGCTGACTGACGAGGAGTTCGCGGTCATTATGCGCCATGCCCAGTATACCCGCGATTGGCTGTGCGGCATCAGCGGCTTCGAGGATATATGCCGGTGGGCCTCCAACCACCACGAAAAACTAATCGGCGGGGGCTATCCCTGCGGGAAAAGGGCGGAGGAGCTGGATTTCGATTCGCGCCTTCTGGCCTGCATGGATATTTACCAAGCCGTCTGCGAGGAGCGGCCCTATCATCCCGCGCGCTCCCATGCCGACACAATGGAGATTCTCTACGGCACGGCGGCGAAGGGGGAGATTGACGCGGCCATCGTGGAGGATATGGACGGGGTTTTGGCGGAATACTCCCTCCAGGACGTGCCGCCGCCCGACCCCCTAAAAGAGCGCGTGCTGGATAAGGGCAAAGGCGTTGCCTAGGAGCCAAAAAAGAAAAATCCAACCACTGACGGCACTGAATAAGGGACCGCTGACGGTACGGAAAGAGAACCACTGACCCCACGGACAAAAGAGGAGAATTTTTTATGTTTCCTCTTGTCTTTTTCACTCCCTCTTCCCGTCCGCGTTGTCCGTCTTTGTCGGCGTGGTCGGTGGTTTTCTTCCTCCGGCTGAACAGTTGCAAAAAACCAGGAGAACCACTGTCCTGCCGCGGTAAAAAACCCTTCAAATCCTGATAGTTCCCGGACGACCGGAAAGTAAACGCCGAAGCCCTGTAATCGCGCCCACGTTGCCTTGAATATTTTTGGAAGATCACATAGACTCCAATCAGGAACTGGAGGATTATTATGGCATTGAAAGAAGTCGACAGAATTATTTCCGAAGTACATGGTCTTAATGAAAAGGAAAGAATAATTTTCTTTAAGAAAATAGAAAAATTATATGCCAATCCGGGAAAAACCACGGAAGAAGACGATCCGATTCAAGCTGTTTTCGGAATGTGGAACGATTATGATATAGACAAAAAAATGTTAAGTGCAAAAGCCTGGAGAAAAAATTGACCTATATAATAGATTCATGTATATTAATCGATCATCTGCGCGGAATTAAAAATATAGATTTTCTCAGGAAAGACAAAAAAAATCATATAAAAATGTCAATAATAACCATGATGGAATTGATATTGGGTGCAAGGAACAAAAAAGAAATAGAAAATATACAAAAAGCCTTTGGAAAAATTGAAATACTAAACATCAATGAAAAAATATCGGAATTGGCATATAATCTTATATTGCACTATAATAAAAGTCATAATCTATTCATAAATGATGCACTAATTGCAGCAACGGCTATAACAAATAAAACAACACTAGTTACGCTGAACGTATCAGATTTTCGATTTATTCCTAAAATATCATTGTATAAATTATAAGTAGCTATTCAGCCAGAGAAAAAACCACTGACGGCACTGAATAAAGAACCACTGACCCCACGGACAAAAGAGGAGAATTTTTTATGTTTCCTCTTGTCTTTTTCATTCCCTCTTCCCGTCCGCGTTGTCCGTCTTTGTCGGCGCGGTCGGTGGTTGATTTTTTTAAACCGTGTTTTCCCCTACCACGCTTTGGGCTTGAACCCCTCGGGCGTATCTATCTTTACCGTGTCGCCAGACTGCACTATCGCGTAAAAACCCGATGCCAGCGCG
>JAISXE010000385.1 GCA_031270615.1 Spirochaetia bacterium | reverse complement strand
CACTGTCAACAAGTTAAGGCATAGGTCAGCCCGTGGGGCGCAAAGGGCTGGTCGCAATTTTGCGAAGCAAAATTGCTGCTCGCCCATGCAACCTGGATTGCAGCGGAAATCCTTTTTGCCGCCCGGCGGCAAAAAGATTGAAGCGGAAAGCCTGGTTTTTGGCGCGGGAGCGCCAAAAATGCGCACATATTTTCTTAATTTGTTGACATTGGTTTCTCCTGTGTAAGGCGGGCTATCAATTCCGCGCCAGCCGCGCCCGGAAGCGCCCCAACCGCCACAGATACAGCGCGGAGGCCACATAGAGGATGATATACGCGATATGGATGCCCAGGGGCGGCAAAAGAACATACATGCCCAGGTAGAACAAAAGGAGGTTGGTAACGCTGTAGGAATACGCGTGTATGACGCCGGGGTAGGCTTTCCCGCCGTCCTCGAAATGCAGGACAATCATCAGGGGAAACATGAAGGCCGGAAAAGTCCCCGCAATCCCCGACCACGCGACGCCGATGATATTCGCGAAGCCCGTGACCAGCGAGATGCTGGCACCGGCCACAGCGGCGCGGAAAAGCATGATGCGCACAGAAGAAGCCGCGTTCGAGGTTTTATCCCCCTGGTAGGGAAAACGCTTGAGCGCCTTGAGGTTGCCCGCAGTGGCAAGAATAAAAACGCAGACGGCCACCGGCAGATTCATGGGGATCTGCTGCAAAACCAGGCCGAAGGCCCCCCAGGAAAGGAGCGCCGCAAGCGCCGCGACGCAGATCTGCACGCCGCGCGGCAGAGCGCGGCACAGCCTTCCCGCCCAAAGGTAGGCAAGCGCGAATACCATCGTGGAACTCAAGCCTGCGATTCCCCAGGGAATCGTTTTCATCAAAAAGTCAAAACCCTGCTCGTAATGAAAGAAATAGGAGGAAATGGCCGCGTTCAAAGGCAGCCCCATCAATATTCCCGCCACGGCAGGGTGAATCCGTTTCGCGACTTCGGACAGGGCAATGACGCAGAAAATCGTCAGGAAGAATTTTATGAAGAAAATAGCCATGAAAGAAGATCTCCCTATACCACGCGGAAAACGCGGGCTTTTTCCCCGGAAGTATGGTTTTCGCCTACGGGGCGGCCGCGGTTTGCCGAAGACCGGAATCGAACCGGCACAGCTTTATAGGCCGGGGGATTTTAAGTCCCCTGTGTCTACCAATTCCACCACTTCGGCAACATGAAAAAAACGCCGCCACGCGGCGGCGTCTATGCGCGAAATCAAATCATCCCAGGCTGCATGGGCGAGCAATGGGCGAAGCGAATGGCCAGCCCGGGCCGCATGGGCGGATCCGCGCGCGAAGCGCGCGACCGGCCCCGGGAAAATCACCAGGCGTCGAGCATATCGTCTTGGTCACGGTCCCTTTCCGAAAAGAGGTCGGTACGGATCCTCATCTCGTCAAAGTAGAGGAAGTAGCTTCCGTAGGTTTCCGCCATATCGCATTCGATCTTGAAGCCGAGAAACTCGATTCCCGTCAGGATACTGTAATGGGCGTCGCGCTGTTTTATCTCTTCGGGAATCGGCACAACAAGCTCTTTCCATCCCGAAAAATTGAGCTTTCCGGGGATGGAGGTAAGCTCGAACCTGTGGCCGTCAAAATCCCGAAAAACCGCTTTCAGGACATGGTTGTAATTCCTTCCGACAACCCACACGGACAGGCTCCTCACGATACCCGGAAGCTGGATCGGGCGGGTAGGTTCAACGGAAATGGTCGCGGCGCCCCGGCGGAAAAACATGGTCTTCACGCCCAGAACATAGTCGTCTATTTCCACATCGGTTATCCCGATGGCCTCCTCGTCGGGAATCGCTTTCTTGTCGGCCGGTTTTCCTTCAAGTTTGCGGCCCACGGCGAGACCCTCGTCCCCCGATATGGTCGCCTTCCAGTACCCCGCGTCTTCGAATTTGGTTACGGAGATTGTTTTGAACTCCTGCTGGGCGGTATCCTTCGTTTCGCGCTGATCCTGTTGATCCTGCTGATCCTGTTGGGCAAAAGCGAAACCACCCGCAAGAAAAATGATTGTAACCACACAAAGAATTTTTTTCATGACCGAGACTCCTTTTAATTCTGCTGCTGCTGTTGCCGCGCTTCGGACCAGAGTTCCTGTATCACGGTAGGATCTCCAAGGCCTTCGCCGTCCCACTGGTTTTCAAACATATCGCTGAAAACCTTTACCTCATCCAAATAAATGTAGAAATCGTCAACTTTCTCCGTCGGCCGCGTCCATGCGACGAACTTGACCAGCTTCAGCCCTTTGAGCGCCGGCGCGTAGATGACCGACTGGGGGATGTAATTGGGAATGTTGACGGACAGGTTCCTCCACCCCTTGTACTTGATGCTCCCCAGGGGCAGGACATGGCTTATTCCCCGGTAGTCTATGAAATGGGCCTCCATGTAATAATCGAAGTTTGCCCCCCACACCCAGAGGTCCAGGTTTCTGACACGCCCGGGAAGAAGGAGCGCCTTTGGCTCAAGCCGGTCATTCCCGTCCTTGTCCTTTCCCATCCTTGCGGGAAAGATTTCAACGTAGTTATACCCCATGCGGTCAAACCTGCCGTGGATGCCAAGCACCCTGAGGGTTTTGCCCTCCGGCTCCTTCCGGTAGAGGTTCTCCGGCCAGGTGCGGATGTGGGCCATCTTGGGATATTCATCCGCAGTGCCATCATCGTTTTTTGCGACCGTGCGAAACTTGCTCCCCTGTATCATCCAGCGGTGTTCGCTCGGCCACTGCCTCGGATCGGCATGGCCTTCATCCGTGTCCGCCGCGTTTGGGTTATCGAAGGTCTCGACGATGAACGACTGCAAATTGGCCGTTACCTCATCGCCGAAACCGAACCCCGCAGCCAGAAAGAAGACGATTAAGGACAAAATAATAAGTCCGCTTTTTTTCATATGCCACACTCCTTTGCGTTCATAAACGCGCCAATGCGCCAGAATACTTTGATAATCCTATTATATTTCCATCGATAATCTTTGTCAAATAGTTTTGAGCCATCTTTTGCCTATTTTAGCGAATTTCCAGGGATACCGTCACAAGGTCCCCGGGGCCGGCCCCCGAGCGCAGGGCCGTCCGGATCGCCTCGGAATAGCCGCGTTCCAGGGAGGCCAAAAACGGGAATCCCGCGAGTTCGCCCAGGTCGTCCCTGTCGTCAAGCACAATGCTGCCGGGACTCCCCTGCTGGCGCACAACATCCAGAACCAGGGCGCTGCGCGCGCCGGCCGCGATGACATACAGGGCCGGTTTCAGGGCCAGGGAATCCGTCACCCTCCCCCTGATGGCGTCGTCGGATTCCCCCTCCGAAATCCGTATCCGCCGTATGTCCAGAGAGTCCAGAACAGCATCCTCCTTGAAATATTCGTCCATGTCCGGCTCCAAAAACGCCAGGGCGGAGGAAAACACGGGGAAACTGCCCGGGGGGGCGTCCCCCCGCCGCGCCTCCGCGGAGCTTTCCAGGAACGAGCGTATCTTCGCGGCCAATTCGGGTATGGCCGGCCGGGCGTCAAACCTTATCCAGACAAAGGGGTTTTGCGGCGGCAGGCGGCCTGGGGGGGCGTCCAGGATGTAAAAACGGACATCGGGGAAATTCTCCGCCAAAGGCCTCAGAGTCAGCGCGGCGAAGGCCCCGGCAAGCACGGCCTGCGGTTTTTCCTCCGCAAAATACCGTTCAAGCAAAACGGAAACATCCTCGCCGTCTTCGCTTCGGAGCAGGGAAATCCCCATGCCGGAATCGCGCTGCGCCCTTGAAACAAGGCCGCGCAGCTCCTCGTCGGTTTTCATTGACAAAGGCCAGTGCCGGTCCAGAACCAGAACGGCGTTTCCCCGCGAACAGCCGGCAAGAAGGATGCCGGCGCACAGAAAAACGAGGCACCCGACAAAGAATCCCGCCTTCCGGCCGCGGCGCAATCCCCGCGCTGTCCTTTCCATCCAAACGCCCTTTCCCCCTGTCAATCGCGCATGGTTCCGCCGTTGACCATCATGCTTTCCCCGGTGATGAACTTCGCGCGGGGGCTGGCAAGATAGGCCGCCGCGAAGGCAACGTCTTCCGGGTCCCCTATGCGTTTCAGGATGCTGTTTTCGACAAACTTTTTGTTTGCCTCCGCGCCGGCCGCGTTCGCCATCGCGGACACGATGCGGCCCGGGCAGATGTTGTTCACCGTGATGTTGTCCGCGCCCACCTGCTGGGCAAGGTTGCGGGCAAATCCCAGGACGCCGCCCTTGGAGGCCGCGTAACTGCACGCGGCGACCGTGCCGCCGTGCTTGCCCGCCTCGGAGGACATATTGATGATCCTGCCGTATTTCTGTTTCCGCATTCCCGGCAGAACCGCCTTGCAGAACAGGAACATGGCTTTCAGGTTTACCGCCATCACCAGGTCCCACTCCTCCTCGGAGATTTCCTCGATGGGGTGCAGGGGATGGATCCCCGCGTTGTTGACGAGGATCTGCAGGCTTCCGAATTCTTTTAGCACATCGCCCACAAACCCATCCACCAGGGCTTTTTTCGCGATGTCCACGGTCTTGGCAAAAACCCTTGCCCCGGTTTTCCCTTTGATTTCCTCGGCCGTTTCCCGCAGCGGTTTTTCATTTACATCGCAGATCGCGATATTCGCGCCCCTCAGGGCAAGCTCCGTGGCAATGGCCTTTCCTATGCCCTGCGCGCCTCCCGTGACAATGGCGCTGTGGCCTTTCAGTTCCTGTTCCATACTATTATTTTTCTCCTTTTATTTGTTGGCCCGCCTTACGCGGAAGGAAGCAAGAGAAACCAAACCACGGACCTCGCGGAAGAAGACGGGCTTTTTGATCGAAATTTCCGGCTTTTGCCGGTGTCTGTCCACTGTCAACAAGTTAAGAAAATATGCGCGCATTTTTGGCGCTGGAGCGCCAAAAACCAGGCTTTCCGCTTCAATCTTTTTGCCGCCGGGCGGCAAAAAGGATTTCCGCTGCAATCCTTTGCGCCCCACGGGCTGACTTTTGGCCT